>NZ_LZIX01000173.1:0-74699 GCF_001666955.1 Mycobacterium sp. E735
CGGCCAGACCTACGGCGCCGAGCCGCTGTTGGCGCGCGCCCACCACGGCTCGGTCAGCAAGGAACAGCGCGCCCTGGTCGAAGAGGACCTCAAGCGCGGCCTGCTCAAGGCCGTGGTCGCGACGTCGAGCCTGGAGCTCGGCATCGACATGGGCGCGGTCGACCTGGTGATCCAGGTCGAGGCGCCGCCGTCGGTGGCCAGCGGCCTGCAACGCATCGGGCGGGCCGGCCACCAGGTCGGCGAGGTGTCCCAGGGCGCGCTGTTCCTTGCTGACCGAGCCGTGGTGGGCGCGCGCCAACAGCGGCTCGGCGCCGTAGGTCTGGCCGCTGCCCATGATGTGGGCGGGCGCCCCGCCCGCCACCTTGGTGTTGGTCTCGCCGGACAGGCCCAGACCGCAGCGTTCGGCGTGAATCTCGTTCAGCCGCGCGGTGAGCCGCTCGGCCAGTCGCCGCGAGTTGGCGAACACGATCGTCGAGTTGTGCGCCTCGATCAGGTCGACCAGCCGCGCCTCGACGTCGGGCCAGATGCTGTTGTTGGCCAGGTTGGCCATGTCGGGCACCGGCACCTGCACCGTCAACTCGACGGTCTTGGCCGCGCGGGGGGCCACGATGGTGGTCGGCTGCTGCCCGGAAAGGAACCGGGCGAGCTCCTCGGGCGGGCGCACCGTCGCCGACAGCCCGATGCGCTGCGCTGGCGGCCCCTCCCGCAGTTCGTCGAGCCGCTCCAGCGACAGCGCCAGGTGCGCGCCCCGCTTGCCCGCGGCGATGGCGTGGATCTCGTCGACGATCACCGTCTGCACGCCGGCCAGGGTCTCGCGGGCGGCCGAGGTGAGCATCAGGAACAGCGACTCGGGCGTGGTGATCAGCACGTCGGGTGGCCGCGCGATGAGCTGACGGCGTTCGGCGGGCGGGGTGTCGCCGGACCGGACGCCGACGCTGATGGCCGGTGGCGGCAGGCCGTGCCGCTCGGCGATGCGGGTGAGCCCCGCGAGCGGAGTGCGCAGGTTGCGTTCGACGTCGACCGCCAGCGCCTTGAGCGGAGACACGTACAGCACGCGGGTACCGGCCGGGCGCTCGGCCGCGCCGGCGAGCGAATCCAGGGCCCACAGGAATGCCGCGAGCGTCTTGCCGGATCCGGTCGGCGCGATCACCAGCGTGTTGTCGCCGTCGGCGATGGCATCCCAGGCCTCGGCCTGCGCGGCGGTGGGGCCGGCGAACGTGCTGGTGAACCATTCGCGCGTGGTCGCGCTGAACCGGCCTAACGGATCACGGGTGGTCACCTAACCATGGTGCCAAGGCGCACCGACAAGTACGCGGGCTAGCGCGGCTGGATCCGTGCCGTCGCCATCGCGTGGGACAGCTCCTCGGGGATCTCCGGCACCCGGGCGATGGCGTCGAACAGCGAGTGCGCACACGCGTCGGCGAGGCGTTCGGCGTTGATCGTCGGGTCGATGATGCGCTGGCGGCACAGCTCGAAGGTGAACGCCAGCCAGCCGTGGCAGATCACCCGGAGGTCCCGCTCGACGTCGGCTTCCAGCTTCGCCCCGGAGATGTTGGCCACCAGGTCGTGGATGCGGCTCATGATGTGTTCGAGCTGGCGGTTCTTGGCCTCGTCGTCGACGCCCAGCAGAACCGGGTCCGACCGGCCCAGCCCGACGTAGGCCGCCCACGCGGCCTCCGGGTTCTGCTCGTGGTAGGCCATGTAGGCCATGACGCCGACGCGCACCTCTTCGTACATCGTGAGGCCGGTGGCGTCGTCCATGTTGGTGGTCTCGTACAGCCGGTCGGCCTCGTCCTTGACCACCGCGGCGAAGAAGGCCCGCTTGTCGGGGAAGTAGTGATACATCAGCGCACGCGACACCCCGGCGCGCTCGGCGATCTCGTCGATGCGCACCTCGTCGTAGGGTCGCTTTCCGAAGACTTCTGCCCCCAAAGCGAGCAGCTCAGCGCGTCGATCCTCGGGGGATAAGCGCCTTCGGGCTGTCGGCATGTGAGAGATAGTACTCATCGGTTCTGAGACACCAACCATATTGTGACCATCGGGGCTCCGCGCCCTTGGCCAGCGGTATTGCCGGAAAAATTGACGGTATCGTCGACGCTGCCCGCCGCTTGAGCCCGCGCCGGTTTCACCGGGTTTGCCGCGGGGTATCTGTTCCCATGCGCTATCCGCAAAGTGCCAGCGCGATTGCAGCGCCCCGTCGTCGGACATTTGTCATTGCGGAGTAACTATTGCGACGCAGCAAACGATGAATAAGGCGTTGGCCACACAGGGGGATATGAGGGATACGGATGCACAAAGCCGATGAGCGATCGGGTGGCGATCGCTTGGGACAGGAAGACGGCGAAGTGCGCGCCGCCATCCGGTTCGCGGTGCTCGCCGCGATCGCGGCGGTCGGCTTCCTGGTGCTGGCCGCGCTGTGGGTGAGCACCTGCCCGGGCACCGGTGTCGACACGGCGGCCTGCGGTGCCCCGCAGCGGACGTTGCTGGCGCTGGGCGGACCGGCCATCTTGCTGGCGGCCGGGCTGTGGGCCTTCCTGCGCACCTACCGCGTATGGAAGGCGGAGGGCACCTGGTGGGGATGGCACGGCGCCGGGTGGTTTCTCTTCACGCTGATGGTGCTGATGGTGGCCATGGGCGTCGCGCCGATCGCGGGCCCCGCGCTGCCGCTCTGATCGGGTCTCGCCAAAAGCCTTCCCGGGGATCTACCGTTGAGGGTGCAACCCTAATTGAGCTGCGCATGAGTCATAAGTTCTCCACTAGGAGCAGCCATGGGAGACACCTTTCATGACCCCGTCGACCATCTGAGGACCACGCGGCCGCTCGCCGGCGAGTCGTTGATCGACGTGTTGCACTGGCCCGGTTATCTGCTGGTGGTGGCCGGCGTGATCGGGGCGTGCGGAAGCCTGGCGGCCTTCGGCACCGGACACCACCACGAGGGGATGACCGCGGGCGTGCTTGCGATCATCGCCGCGGTCCTGGGGCTGGTGTGGGTGGCCGTCGAGCACCGCCGGATCCGCCGGATCGCGGACCGCTGGTATGCCGAGCACCCCGAGGCATACCGGCAGCGGCCCGCAAGCTGACGGTCTGCCCGCCGGCCGTTCTGGGCAACGCGCCTTTTTGCCAGGAGGCAAATTGCGGGGTTACCGGCCTCGTCGAGTGGGTATCAGGTCTGCACCATGATGAGTGCCGGAACGGTTGCGTTAGCGTGGTCACCCAATCATGGGGACCAGGATCACGGACACGCCGACATAGATGCTTACAGCCAGAAGAACCAATACAGCCAGCGCGATTCCGGCGAGCGCCGCCGCGCGCTCGAACCGCCGTGCCCGATCGGTTCCGGCGGTCTCCGGCGGCGGCCATGACTGATCGGCTCGAGCGTACGGTCCACGGCGGACTAAGGGGTGGTAGTAGTGGTAGTCAACCGTTGCCGGGAGACCAGATGAACGATGCGGGAGTGCGCGCTCACAAGCGCCAGCGCGGTAACCGTGCCGTCGAATTGCACGTTGCGGCGCGCCTGGAGAACCTGGCGATGCTGCGGACGCTGGTCGGTGCGATCGGCACCTTCGAGGACCTGGACTTCGACGCGGTCGCAGACCTGCGGCTCGCGGTCGACGAGGTGTGCACCCGGTTGATCCGCTGCGCCACCCCCGACGCGACCCTGGTCGTGGTGGTCGACCCGCAGGACGAGCAGTTGGTCGTCGAGGCGTCCGCGGCGTGCGACACGCACGACGTGGTGGCGCCCGGCAGCTTCAGCTGGCACGTGCTGACGTCCCTGGCCGACGACGTCCAGACTTTCCACGATGGTCGCGAACCCAACCAAACCGGCAGCGTGTTCGGTATCACGCTGACGGCGCGACGGGCGGCCTCCAGCAGGTGACCCCACCAGCTGCCGGGGGTTCCGTCTCTCGACCGAACGAATACGCCGATGTCCCGGCGATGTTCCGCGAGCTGGCCGATGTCGACCCGGGCTCGATGGAATTTCAGCGCCAACGGGACAAGATCGTCGAGCGCTGCCTGCCTCTGGCCGATCACATCGCCCGCCGGTTCGAGGGCCGCGGCGAACCGCGCGACGACCTCGTGCAGGTGGCGCGGGTCGGGTTGGTGAACGCGGTGGTCCGGTTCGACGTGGAGGCCGGGTCCGACTTCGTGTCGTTCGCGGTGCCCACGATCATGGGCGAGGTCCGCCGACACTTCCGCGACAACAGCTGGTCGGTGAAGGTGCCCCGGCGCCTGAAGGAACTGCACCTGCGCCTCGGCACCGCCACCGCCGAGCTGTCGCAGCGGCTGGGCCGGGCGCCCACCGCCACGGAGCTCGCCGCCGAACTCGGCATGGACCGCGAGGAGGTCGTCGAGGGCCTGGTGGCGGGCAGCTCGTACAACACCCTGTCCATCGACAGCGGTGGGGGCAGCGAGGAGGACGAGGCCCGCGCGATCGCCGACACCCTGGGCGACGTCGACACCGGTCTGGACCGGATCGAGGATCAGGAGTCGTTGCGGCCCCTGCTCGAGGCGCTGCCGGAGCGGGAGCGAACGGTGTTGGTGCTCAGGTTCTTCGAGTCGATGACGCAGACCCAGATCGCCGAACGGGTGGGCATCTCGCAGATGCACGTGTCCCGGCTGCTGGCCAAGTCGCTAACGCGGCTGCGCGACCAGTTGCAGTAGGGACTCCGGCTCCCCGTCGTCCGCGGATCCCAGCAACGGCTCGGCCGCGGGCGTCGTCACCGGGAGGGTGCCGTCGGGGTCGCAGATGCGCAGCAACCGCGCCACCGCCGCGCTCGGCGCCATCGCCCAATCGGCTTGGGCGCCCGAGCACACGACGTTGATCCGGTGCAGTGCCGAAAAGCCGGCCGTGCCAATGAATTTCAGGCCACGCAGGTCCAGTATCACGCGCTGGGAACTGGCGATGGCGTTTCGCACGTACGCCGCGAGCTGATCCGCGTTGGCGGCGTCGAGCTCGCCGTCCACCGTGATCAGTGTCCCCGACGGGTACCAGCGCGCGGTGAATTGCGCCGCGCGGCTGTGTTGCCAAGATTGGGCCACAGACATTACTGACTCCATCCGTAGAGCAGGATGTGTGCTGCGGAAGACGTCAGGCGTCGATCGAGGCTGAGAACAAGTGAGTTCACCTTCCCGCGCCCTTACGTGATCCGGACGGCTGTGAACTCAACCTGCCCCGAACGGTACCCGCGCCGGACCGGGCCGACAACTGTTTCCCAGGATTATTGTCCGATCGCTATTTGATCTCGGCGAGCACCGTGCCCTGGGTGATGGCGGCGCCCGCCTCGACCGCGAGTCCGGTGATGACGCCGTCCTTGTGCGCGGTGACCGGGTTCTCCATCTTCATCGCCTCGAGGACGACGACCAGGTCGCCGGCGGCGACCTCCTGCCCCTCCTCGACCGCGACCTTGACCACGGTGCCCTGCATCGGCGCGGTCACCGCGTCGCCGGAGGCGGCGGCACCCGAGTGCGCCCCGCGCTTGCGCGGCTTGGGCTTCTTGCGGATGACCCCGGCCGGGTCGGCGGAACCGTTGGACAGCGCCAGGTCGCCGGGCAGCGATACCTCGAGCCGGCGACCGCCCACCTCGACGACCACCGTCTGGCGGGGCCGGGCGTCCTCCTCGTCCAGGGGCTCGCCGCCGGTGAACGGCTCGATGGTGTTGTTCCATTCGGTCTCGATCCAGCGCGTGTGCACCGAGAAGCCGTCGCCGTCGCCGATGAACGCCGGGTCGGACACCACCGCGCGGTGGAACGGGATCACGGTGGCCAGCCCCTCGACGTGGAATTCGTCGAGGGCCCGCCGCGAGCGGGCCAGGGCTTCTTCGCGGGTGGCGCCGTACACGATCAGCTTGGCCAGCATCGAGTCGAACTGGCCGCCGATCACCGATCCGGCTTCGACACCGGAATCCAGCCGGACCCCCGGCCCACTGGGCGTGTCGTACCGGGTGACCGGGCCGGGCGCCGGCAGGAAGCCGCGGCCGGCGTCCTCGCCGTTGATCCGGAACTCGATGGCGTGGCCGCGCGGCGTGGGATCCTCGGTGAGGTCCAGCTTTTCGCCGTTGGCGATCTTGAACTGCTGCAACACCAGGTCGATGCCGGACGTCTCCTCGGTGACCGGGTGCTCGACCTGCAGGCGGGTGTTGACCTCCAGGAACGAGATCAGGCCGTCCTGGCCGACCAGGTACTCGACCGTGCCGGCGCCGTAGTAGTGCGCCTCCTTGCAGATGCGCTTGGCCGACTCGTGGATCTCCTTGCGCTGCGCGTCGGTGAGGAACGGCGCGGGCGCCTCCTCGACCAGCTTTTGGAAGCGGCGCTGCAGGGAGCAGTCTCGGGTGCCGGCCACGATGACGTTGCCGTGCTGGTCGGCGATCACCTGCGCCTCGACGTGGCGGGGCTTGTCCAGGTAGCGCTCGACGAAGCACTCGCCGCGACCGAAGGCGGCGACGGCCTCGCGCACCGCCGACTCGTACAGGTGCGGGATCTCCTCGATGGTGCGCGCCACCTTCATGCCGCGGCCGCCGCCACCGAAGGCCGCCTTGATGGCGATCGGCACGCCGTACTCCTCGGCGAAGGCCACCACCTCGTCGGCGTCCTTGACCGGGTCCGGGGTGCCCGGCACCAGCGGGGCCTGGGCGCGGGCGGCGATGTGGCGGGCGGTGACCTTGTCACCGAGGTCGCGGATCGACTGGGGGCTCGGGCCGATCCAGATCAGGCCGGCGTCGATGACCGCCTGGGCGAAATCGGCGTTCTCCGAAAGGAACCCGTAGCCGGGGTGGACGGCGTTGGCGCCCGACTTGGCCGCCGCGTCGAGGAGCTTGCCGATGTCCAGGTAGGACTCGGCGGAGGTCTGGCCGCCCAGGGCGAACGCCTCGTCGGCGAGCCGCACGTGCGGCGCGTCGGCATCGGGCTCGGCGTACACCGCCACGCTGGCCAGGCCCGCATCGCGGGCCGCGCGGATCACCCGGACAGCGATCTCGCCGCGGTTGGCGACAAGCACTTTGGAGATCCTCGAGCTGGCGTGACTAGCCACTGCGCCTCCTGTTTGGCAGATCTGAAGCGGACGTGTTTCCGCCTTGGGCTTCTTTAAGAGAGTTTCTTACAACTCCAGGGAAGTCTAAGCGCCGCGCCGTCAGGCCGATCAGGCGGTGCCGGAATTCTGGCCTGACTCGCGCAGCCGCCGCTTGATGCGGGCGAGCATCGCCGACATGCCCCGCAACCGCAGCGGGCTGATCAGCGCGGCCAGGCCCAGGTCGGTGTAGAAATCCTCGGGCACCGCCAGGATGTCGGCGGCGGGTTGCTCGTCGAGTCCGGCCGCGAGGATCGACGCGAACCCGCGCGTGGTGGGCGCCTCGGCGGGGGCGCTGAAGTGCAACCGCACCCGGTCCCGGTCGCTCGCATCGACGTGCAGGAACAGCGGGGTCTGACACTCGGGGACGGGCTCCATGGCCCGCTCCTCGAGTTCGGGCGGCAGGGCTGGCAGGTCGTTGGCGAATTCGAGCAGCAGCGCCAGCTTGTCCTGGCCCTCGACTTCGGCGAAGTCGGACACCACCTCGGCCAGGGGCGCGGGCAGGCTCATCGGACCGGAACGGCCCCCGGCTCTTCGCCGGCGACGATCGGCGTGCGCACGGTGTTGCCCCACTCCGTCCACGATCCGTCGTAGTTGCGCACGCCGGGCTTGCCCAGCAGGTACGTGAGCACGAACCAGGTGTGGCTGGACCGCTCGCCGATGCGGCAGTAGACGACCGTCTTGTCGTCGGGCTCGATGAAGCCGTAGATCTCCTCGAGCTCCTCGCGGCTGCGGAATCGGCCGCTCTCATCGACGGCCTTAGCCCAGGGGATGGACCGGGCGGTGGGGATGTGGCCGCCGCGCAGCACGCCCTCCTCGGGGTATTCGGGCATGTGGGTGCGCTTGCCGGTGTACTCGTCCGGCGAGCGCACGTCGATCAGGGGCTGGCCGCCCAGAATGGCCAGCACGTCGTCCTTGTACGCCCGGATGGGCGCGTCGTTGCGCGTGACGACGGGATAGCCGGAGGAGGTCTTGGTCGGCACGTCCAGGGTGGTCTCCCGGCGCTCGGCCAGCCACAGGTCGCGCCCGCCGTTGAGCAGGCGCACGTCGGAATGGCCGAACAGCGTGAAGACCCACAGCGCGTACGCGGCCCACCAGTTGCTCTTGTCGCCGTAGATCACCACGGTGTCGTCGCGCGAGATCCCTTTGCGGTCCATCAATTCGGCGAACTGCTCGCCGTTGATGTAGTCGCGGACGGTCGGGTCGTTGAGGTCGGTGTGCCAGTCGATCTTGACCGCGCCGGGGATATGGCCGACGTCGTAGAGCAAGACGTCCTCGTCGGATTCGACGATCACCAGGCCGGGGGTGCCCATGTTGGCCGACAGCCAGTCGGCGGTGACCAGCCGTTCGGGGTGGGCGTAGTCCGTCAGGGTCGGGCTTGGATCCGGGGGTAATGCCACAACCCGAGCCTACCGTCAGCGCCGCAAGGGCCCCGAGCGCCATTGACTGTCGCGACACATAGACGTCTGCGACGACACGCCGGCGAAGGCCGCCGTGGTTTATGTCTCGCGGTTTCCGTTGCTCACCGTCCACAGCTGCGCCACCGAGAGCCCGACGCGGGCCAGCAACGACCGCAGCAGCGGCAGGCTCACGCCGATCACGTTCGAAGGGTCGCCCTCGATGCCGTCGACGAACCAGCCGCCCAGCCCGTCGAGGGTGAACCCGCCGGCCACCTGCAGGGGCTCGCCTGCGGCGACGTAGGCCCGCAGGTCCGTATCCGTGGGGGCGGCGAAATGCACTGTGGTGCAAGCGGATTCCACTTCACGATGGGTGATCGCGCCGCCGCTCAGGCGCAGCAGGCAGTGCCCGGTATGCAGCAGGCCGGAGCGGCCGGCCATGCGGCGCCACTGGGCCGTCGCGGCGTCGGCCGAGCCGGGCTTGCCGCACAGCTCTCCGTCGAGGTCCAGCATCGAATCACAGCCGAGGACAACGCAATCGGCGGCGACGTCGCCGTCCAGCGCGCCCGCCACCTGTTCGGCCTTGGCCGCCGCCAGCGCGCACACCACCTCGGCCGGGCCGGCGTCGGGTCCCAGGGCGGCGAGGAGGGCGTCCTCGTCCACCCCGGAGACCACGACCAGCGGATCGATGCCGGCCTGGCGCAGCACCTTGCGGCGGCCCGACGAGGCCGAACCGAGGACCAGGCGGGTCAATGCTTCATGTGTGTCATCTGCTGGAAGGTGAGCCGCTGGTAGTTGGACATCGCGAACCGCAGTCGGTCCACCGGCAGGCCCCAGCGCGTGCGCTCGGGCTCGCCGGGCTCGGGGGCGGGGCCGCCCACGACGCCGAGCGCGGTGACCAGCGCGGCCAGCTCCGCGTCGGTCGGTTGACCCTTGAGGACCTGGATATGCGGCTCGTGCGGCCCGTGCGTGGTTTCGGTTGTCTCGGAACCGTTTTCGTCGCTCATCTCGTCGCTCACAGCGGGATGTTCCCGTGCTTCTTGGGCGGCAGGTGCGCGATCTTGCGTTCCAGCAGCCGCAGCGCGGTGCCGATGTAGCCGCGCGTGTGCGACGGCGGGATGACCGCGTCGACGTATCCCCGCTCGGCGGCGACGTACGGATTGACCAGGGTGTCCTCGTACTCCTGCTGCAGCTCCAGCCGCAGGGCGTCGACGTCCTTGCCCTCCTTGGCCGCCTCGGCCAGCTGCTTGCGGTAGACGAAGCCGACGGCCCCGGAGGCGCCCATCACCGCGATCTGCGCGGTCGGCCAGGCGATGTTGACGTCGCAGCCCATGTCCTTGGAGCCCATGACGCAGTACGCGCCGCCGTAGGCCTTGCGGGTGATGACGGTTATCTTCGGAACGGTGGCCTCGCCGTAGGCGAACAGCAGCTTGGCGCCGCGCCGGATGATGCCGTTGTATTCCTGGCCGGTTCCCGGCAGGAAACCCGGGACGTCCACCAGCATGATGATCGGGATGTTGAAGCAGTCGCAGGTGCGCACGAACCGCGCCGCCTTCTCCGAGGCGTTGATGTCCAGGCAGCCGGCGAACTGGGTGGGCTGGTTGGCCACGATGCCGACCGGCCGGCCCTCGATGCGGCCGAACCCGACGACGATGTTGGTGGCGTAGCCGTTCTGGATCTCCAGGAACTCGTCGTCGTCGAGGATGCGGGTGATCACCTCGTGCATGTCGTAGGGCTGGTTGGCCGAGTCCGGGATCAGCGTGTCCAGCTCGAGGTCCTCCTCGGTGAGGTTGTCCTCGATCGCGCCCTCCGGGATGGGCTCGGCGTAGCGCGGTGCGTCGGTGGCGTTGTTCGGCGGCAGGTAGCTCAGCAGGTCCCGCACCCAGTCGAAGGCGTCCTGCTCGCCGGAGGCGACGTAGTGCAGGGTGCCCGACTTGGCCATGTGGGTATGCGCCCCGCCGAGTTCCTCCATCGTGACGTCCTCGCCGGTGACGGTCTTGATGACGTCCGGCCCGGTGATGAACATCTGGCTGGTCTGGTCGACCATCACCACGAAGTCGGTCAGGGCGGGGGAGTAGACGTGCCCGCCGGCGGCCGCGCCCATGATCAGCGAGATCTGCGGGATCACGCCGGAGGCCAGGATGTTGTTCCGGAAGATCTTGCTGTACAGGCCGAGCGAGACGACGCCCTCCTGGATGCGGGCGCCGGCCCCGTCGTTGATGCCGATCAGCGGGCGGCCGGTCTTGATCGCCAGCTCCTGCACCTTGACGATCTTCTCGCCGTACACCTCGCCCAGGCTGCCGCCGAACACCGTGGCGTCCTGGCTGAAGATGCACACGTCGCGGCCGTCGATGGTGCCGTAACCGGTGATCACCCCGTCGCCGAGGGGGCGGTTGTTCTCCAGGCCGAAGTTCTTGCTGCGGTGCCGGGCCAGCGCGTCGAGCTCGACGAACGAGTCCTCGTCGAGCAGGGCGAGGATGCGCTCGCGGGCGGTCAGCTTGCCCTTGGCGTGCACCTTCTCGACGGCCTCTTCGCCCACCGGGTGCAGCGATTCCTCGCGGCGCTTGTGGAGTTCGGCCAGCTTGCCTGCGGTGGTGTGGATGTCGATCGTGTGCTCAGCGGCCGGCTCTGCGGTGTGGTCGGTAACGCTTGTCATGGGATCCGAGCTTAGCGGCGCGCTAGTCTCCGCTGATGGACTGGGCGACCGAATGCGACGTGCTGGTCGCCGGGTCGGGCGGCGGAGGCGTCACCGGCGCCTACACCGCGGCACGCGAGGGCCTGGACGTGATGCTGGTGGAGGCGACGTCGAAATTCGGCGGTACCACCGCCTACTCCGGTGGCGGCGGCGTCTGGTTCCCGTGCAATCCGGTGCTGCTGCGGGCCGGCGTCGACGACACCATCGAGGACGCGCTCACCTACTACCGGGCCGTGGTCGGTGACCGCACCCCGCGCGAGCTGCAGGAGGCGTATGTCCGCGGCGGGGCCCCGCTGATCGAATACCTGGAGGCCGACCCCCACCTGAAGTTCGTGCCCCTGCCCTGGCCCGACTACTACGGCAAGGCGCCGAAGGCGCGGCTGGACGGTCAGCGCCACATCGCCGCGAAGCCCTGGAAGGTGGCCGCCGCCCCCGAACTGCGGGAGGTGATCCGCGGGCCGTTGGACACCGACCGGCTCGGGGCCGAACCACCCTCGGACTACTACCTCGGCGGCCGCGCCCTGATCGCTCGGTTCCTCACGGCGATCGCTCAGTACCCGAACGCGGCGCTACAGCGCGACACCGCCCTGGTCGAGCTCGTCCTTTCCGACGGGGCGGTGACCGGGGCGATCGTGGAGAGCGGCGGCGAGCGGCGGGCCATCCGCACCCGGCTGGGCGTGCTGCTGGCCGCCGGCGGCTTCGAGAACAACGAGGAGATGCGCCGCGAATTCGGGGTGCCCGGCACCGCGCGAGACACCATGGGCGGCCCGGGAAGTCGCGGCCTGGCGCTGCGGGCCGGCATCGCCGCGGGCGCCGACACCGACCTGCTGGACCAGGCGTGGTGGTCACCGGGCATGACCCATCCCGACGGGCGGTCCGCGTTCGCGCTGTGGTTCACCGGCGGCATCTTCGTCAACCAGGACGGCGACCGGTTCGTCAACGAGTCCCAGGCGTACGACCGGGCCGGCCGCGAGATCATCGCGCAACTGCAGGACGGTTCAATCACGTTGCCGTACTGGATGATCTACGACGACTCCGACGGCGAGGTGCCCCCGGTGAAGGCGGCCAACGTGTCCATCGTCGAGACCGGGAAGTACGTCGCCGCCGGCCTGTGGCACACCGCGGACACCTTGGAGGAACTGGCGGACAAGATCGGCGTGCCGGGCGGGCGGCTGGCGGCAACGGTGGCCCGGTTCAACGGTTTTGCCGCCTCGGGCGTCGACGAGGACTTCGGCAGGGGCGACGAGGCTTTCGACCGCGCGTTCTCGGGGGGCGCCTCGCCGCTGGTGCCCATCGAACGCCCGCCGTACCACGCCGCGGCGTTCGGGATCTCCGATCTGGGCACCAAGGGCGGCCTGCGCACCGACGCCGCCGCCCGGGTGCTCGACACGTCCGGTAATCCCATACCGGGCCTCTACGCCGCAGGCAACACGATGGCCGCGCCCAGCGGCACGGCGTATCCCGGCGGTGGCAACCCGATCGGGACCAGCATGCTGTTCAGCCACCTGGCCGTCCTGGACATGCTCGACGTCGTGAGCCGCCGGCGCCGCTGAGTCCTAGGCTGGGTCCAGTGACAGACCGAGACCAGCTCCGGCCACCTTTGGACCAGGCCGCATTACGCGCCGAGCTGATCGGCACCGGGCTGGGCTGGCGCCGGCTCGACGTCGTCGACGAAACCGGTTCCACCAACGCCGACCTGCTGGCCCGCGCCGCGTCCGGGACCGACGTCGCCGGGGCCGTGCTCATCGCCGAGCACCAGACCGCCGGGCGCGGGCGCCACGGCCGCGGCTGGTCTGCCACCCCGCGGGCGCAGCTCACGATGTCGGTCGCCGTCAGCATCGTCGACGTGCCGACCTCCGGGTGGGGCTGGCTGCCGCTGGCCACCGGGGTGGCGGTGGTGGACACGTTGGCCCCGCTGCTCGACGGCGTTCGGGTGGGGCTCAAGTGGCCCAACGACGTGCTGGCGGGGGACCCCCCGGGCAAACTGGCGGGCATCCTGGCCGAGGTGGCGCGGCCGGTGGTGGTAATCGGCTTGGGGCTCAACGTGTTTGAGGCACCGGCCGGTGTCGAGGGGGCCACCTCGCTGGTCGACTTGGGCGTGCCGGCGCCCGACCGGACCCGGCTGGTGTGCGGGCTGTTGAAGGAACTCGGGCGGCGGATCGTGGCCTGGCGCGCCGCGCGCGGGGCCGACTGGGCGCTGGCGGCCGACTACCGGGCACGCAGCCTGACGGTCGGCGCGCGGGTGCGGGCGCACCTGCCGGGTGGCAAAGAGGTGGTCGGGGACGCGAGCGCCGTCGACGACCAGGGCAGGTTGTGCATCGAAAGTGGGGGACAGACGGTCGTCGTTTCGGCCGGTGACGTGGTGCATCTGCGGTAGCTTCTGGCAGGTGAGCTATCCGGATAACGTCCTGGCCGCCGGCGAGCAGGTGATCATCCACCGCCACCCGCACTGGAAGCGGCTGATCTGGCCGGTCGTCGTCCTTTTGCTGGTGACCGCGATCGCGGCGTTCGGGTCCGGATACCTCAACTCCACGCACTGGGGCCAGCTGGCCAAGAACATCATCTACGGCGTCATCTGGGGCATCTGGCTGGTGATCGTCGGCTGGCTGACGCTGTGGCCGTTCTTGAGCTGGCTGACCACCCATTTCGTCGTGACGAACCGGCGGGTGATGTTTCGGCACGGGGTGCTGACCCGCACCGGAATCGATATCCCGCTGGCGCGGATCAACAGCGTGGAATTCCGCGACCGCATCACCGAGCGGATGTTTCGCACCGGGACGTTGATTATCGAATCGGCGTCACAAGACCCGTTGGAGTTCTACGACATACCGCGGCTGCGCGAGGTGCACGCGCTGCTGTATCACGAAGTCTTCGACACCCTGGGTTCCGAGGAGTCGCCCGGCTGAGTCAGCCGGCCGGCCCGGTTGCGCCAGGACCGCAGCAGCGTGACGTTGCCGCCCTCGATCTCGTCCTCGAGCATTTCGGCGATACCGCCGGCGGTGAGGGCGGATTCCAGCGCCTTGTCCGGGTTGCGCGCGAACTCGTCGGGGAACACCCAGCGCCGGAACGCATAGAAGCGGAACGCCATCTGCAGCAGGTTGCCGATGATGTAGGCCGAGATGAAGTCGGCGATGTTCTCCACGGTCAGCGACACCATCGGCTCCCGCAGCTGTAGGACGTAGCTGGAGAACCACAGCGGCGCCATGGACAGCAGCACGCCCACCCCGCTGAACGCGAAGAACAGCAGCGCCTCGTGGTGACGCTCCCGGCCGCCGCGATCGCGGAAGCTCCACTCCCGGTTCAGCACGTAGGACGCGATGACCGCGACGATGCCGGCGATGACCTTCGCGGTGACCGGCTTGGAGTCCAGAATTGTCAGTTTCAGCGTGTAGAAAATCGCCGAGTCGATCACGAACGTCGTACCGCCGACGATGGCGAATTTGATCAGTTCGTGGTGGCGCAGCAAATAGGGCTGAATAAAGCCGGGCATGCGCTCGATTGCGGCGTCGGCGAAGGGCACAAGTGGTCAGTGTACGGACGGACACAAAATAGACGCAAAATCGTACATAACGATTCGGCGTCACCGCCGGTCAACACGCCGCCCGCGCCGTGACACCATGATGGCCGTGCCGAACACACGCCCTCCCGGGGCCGCACCCACGAAAGCGCCGGTGGTCGCCATGGTCGGCGGGGGACAGCTGGCCCGGATGACCCACCAGGCCTCGATCGCCCTCGGGCAGACGCTGCGCGTGCTGGCCACCGCCGCCGACGAGCCGGCCGCGCAGGTCACGCCCGACGTCGTGATCGGTTCGCACACCGAGCTGGACGACCTGCGCCGGGTCGCGGCCGGGGCCCATGTGCTGACGTTCGACCACGAGCACGTGCCGAACGAGCTGCTGGAGAAGCTGGTTGCCGAGGGGGTGAACGTCGCGCCGCCGCCGGAGGCGCTGGTGCACGCCCAGGACAAGCTGGTGATGCGCCGGCGGCTGGACGCGATGGGCGCCCCGGTCCCGCGCTACGCCGGCATCGCGAATCTCGAGGAGCTGGACGCCTTCGCGCAGCTCGTCGGCGGCCCCGTGGTGGTGAAGGCCGTCCGCGGCGGCTACGACGGGCGCGGGGTGCGGATGGCGCGCGACCCCTCGCACGCCCGCGATATCGCGACCAGCTTCCTGGCCGATGGCGTGCCGGTGATGGCCGAGGAGCAGGTGAACCTGCGCCGCGAACTGTCGGCGCTGGTGGCGCGGTCGCCGTTCGGCCAGGGCGCGGCCTGGCCGGTGGTGGAGACGGTCCAGCGCGACGGCATCTGCGTCCAGGTGATCGCGCCCGCCCCGAACCTGCCCGAGCACGTGGCCGCGGCCGCGCAGCAGCTGGCGTTGCGGCTGGCCGCCGAACTCGGCGTGGTCGGGGTGCTCGCGGTGGAGCTGTTCGAGACCGTCCAGGGTGAGCTGCTGGTCAACGAGCTCGCGATGCGGCCGCACAACTCCGGGCACTGGACCATGGACGGGGCGCGCACCAGCCAGTTCGAACAGCACGTGCGGGCGGTGCTGGACTACCCGCTCGGCGACACCGATGCCATCGCCCCGGTGACGGTGATGGCGAACGTCCTGGGCGCCGCGCAGCGGCCGGCGATGACGGTCGACGAGCGGCTGCACCACCTGTTCGCGCGGATGCCCGACGCGCGGGTTCACCTCTACGGCAAGGAGGAACGGCCCGGCCGCAAGGTCGGCCACGTCAATTTCCTGGGCTCCGACATGGCGGAGCTGGCCGCGCTGCGGGAGCGCGCCGAGCTCGCGGCACACTGGTTGTCACACGGGCAATGGACGGACGGATGGGATCCGCATGACTAGCAACCCCAGGGTCGGCGTGATCATGGGCAGCGACAGCGACTGGTCGGTGATGAAGGACGCCGCCGAGGCGCTCGCCGAGTTCGACATTCCGGCCGAGGTTCGGGTGGTCTCCGCGCACCGGACCCCACAGGTGATGTTCGACTATGCGCGCGGCGCGGCCGACCGCGGCATCGAGGTGATCATCGCGGGCGCCGGCGGCGCCGCACACCTGCCGGGGATGGTCGCGTCGGCGACGCCGCTGCCGGTGATCGGGGTGCCCGTCCCGCTGGCGCGGCTGGACGGCCTCGACTCGCTGCTGTCGATCGTGCAGATGCCGGCGGGCGTGCCGGTGGCCACGGTCTCGATCGGCGGCGCCCGCAACGCGGGCCTGCTCGCCGTGCGCATGCTCGGGTCGTCCGACCCGGCGCTGCGGGCGCGCATCGTCGAGTTTCAGGGCCGGCTGGCCGAGAGCGTGCGGGCCAAGGATGAGGCGCTGCAAAAGCGCCAGGGTAAAGTTACTGGCTAGTAGCTAGAGGAGGCCACGATGGCTGGTTGGGCCGGAGACCCCACGTTCGATCTGTTCCAGTTGCCCGAGGAACACCAGGAGTTGCGGGCGGCGATCCGCGCGCTGGCGGAGAAGGAGATCGCCCCGCACGCGGCCGACGTGGATGAGAATGCGCGGTTCCCGCAGGAGGCGCTCGAGGCGCTGAATGCGTCGGGGTTCAACGCCGTGCACGTGCCCGAGGAGTACGGCGGGCAGGGCGCGGATTCGGTGGCGGCGTGCATCGTGATCGAGGAAGTGGCCCGCGTCGACGCCTCGGCGTCGCTGATTCCCGCGGTGAACAAGCTGGGCACTATGGGCCTGATCCTGCGCGGCTCCGACGAGCTCAAGAAGCAGGTGCTGCCGTCGGTCGCCGACGGCACCGCGATGGCGTCCTACGCCCTCTCGGAGCGGGAGGCCGGCAGCGACGCGGCCTCGATGCGGACCCGGGCCAAGGCCGACGGCGACGACTGGATTCTCAACGGCGCCAAGTGCTGGATCACCAACGGCGGCAAGTCGAGCTGGTACACCGTCATGGCGGTCACCGACCCGGACAAGGGCGCCAACGGCATCTCGTCGTTCATGGTGCACGCCGACGACGAGGGGTTCACGGTCGGTCCCAAGGAACGCAAGCTCGGCATCAAGGGCTCGCCGACCACCGAGCTGTACTTCGAGAACTGCCGCATCCCGGGCGACCGGATCATCGGCGAGCCGGGCACCGGCTTCAAGACGGCGCTGGCGACGCTGGACCACACCCGGCCCACGATCGGCGCGCAGGCGGTCGGCATCGCGCAGGGGGCGCTGGACGCCGCGATCGCCTACACCAAGGACCGCAAGCAGTTCGGCCGCCCGGTCAGCGACAACCAGGGCGTGCAGTTCATGCTCGCCGACATGGCCATGAAGCTCGAGTCCGCGCGGCTGATGGTCTACCACGCCGCCGCCCGCGCCGAGCGCGGCGAATCCAACCTGGGCTTCATCTCCGCGGCGTCCAAGTGCTGGGCGTCCGACGTGGCGATGGAGGTGACCACCGACGCCGTGCAGCTGTTCGGCGGCGCGGGCTACACCGTCGACTTCCCGGTGGAGCGAATGATGCGCGACGCCAAGATCACTCAGATCTACGAGGGCACGAATCAGATCCAACGCGTGGTCATGTCGCGGGCGCTGCTGCGCTGACCTATAGGATCTCCGTCGGTTAACCATCGGGGTGGTAGGGCCACACGTAAAGTCGAACAAATGTGTCTTACCGCGGCCAGGGGGTCTGAAGTGAACAGCGTGGCTACCTTGGCGCATCCCCGGACGACCGGGAATTGATGCCCGTGCGCGCACCAGTGACCCCGGCGGCGAGTTGGCAGTCATTGTCGTTGCTGTTGGTCGAGGACGACCGGGCGGACGCGGTGCTCGTGGAAGACCTGATCGCCGACGCCGTCGCCGATATCCGGGTGGTGTGGGCGCAGTCGATGGCCCACGCCGAACGCGAGCTGGCCTCCGCCCGGCCCGACTGCGTGCTGCTGGACCTGCACCTGCCCGACGCCAACGGCATCGACGCGCTGGACCGCATCGCCAAGCACGACGCCACCGTGCCGATCGTGGTGCTGACCGGACTGAACGACGAGTACTTCGGGGCGTCCGCGGTCGCTGCGGGCGCCCAGGACTATCTGGTCAAGGGCCGGGTCGAGCCGGAGATGCTGCGGCGCGCGCTGCTGTATGCGATCGAACGCAAGCGGGCCGAGCTGATCGCGGCCGACCTGCACGCGACCCGGCTGCGGGCGCGGGAGAACGCGCTGCTGGAGCGCGGGCTGCTGCCCTCCCCGCTGCTGCTGGACAAGCCGGGCGTCGACATCGTCGCGCGGTACCGCCCGAGTCGCGAGGACGCGTTGCTGTGCGGGGACTTCTACGACGTGGTCCAGACACCCGATCGGATCGTGCACGTCCTGATCGGTGACGTCGCCGGCCACGGGCCGCACGAGGCCGCCCTGGGTGCGGCGCTGCGGATCGCGTTTCGCGCGCTCACCTTCGCCGGCGTGCACGGGGTGGAAGTGATGCGGCAGCTCGAGCGGGTGCTGCACTCGGAGCGAACGGACACAGGCGTTTTCGCGACCGTGCTCAGCTTGGAGATCCCGCCCGACAGCACGCGCATCACCGCCATCCGCGCCGGCCATCCGGGGATGCTGTTGCAGCGCGACGGCGCCGTGGAATGGGTGGAGCCGCCGGGCGGTCCGGCGCTGGGCCTGCGCGCCGACGATGACTGGCCGCGGTTCGAGATGGACCTGCCCCCGGGTCAGGGGCTGCTGCTGCTGACCGACGGGCTGTTCGAGGGATATTCGGGACAAGGCATCCGGCGCCTCGGCGAGGACGGCCTGCTCGCGCTGGCGCGATCGCACGCGGCCAAGCCGGGCCCGGAGTTCGTCGATGCGCTCATCGACGGCGCGCAGCAGCTCGCCCAGTCGCACGGCGGGCTCACCGACGACATCGCGGTGCTGCGGGTGGAAAGGACCACCACGTGACCCCGAGGTTGCGCCGCCCGCGACTGTCGCAGCTCACCGTGCGCGGATGGCAGGCGCTCGTGTTGGTCAGCATGGGCGCGATGGTGCTCGCCGGCGCGGTGGTCGGTGCGTTGCTGCTGAATCGCACGGACCAGATGACGCGCGACCTCGTCGACAACATCCAGCCGGCGCGCGTGGCCGCCTTCCAGCTGCAGGCCGCGCTGCGCGACCAGGAGACCGGCATCCGCGGCTACCTGATCGCCGGAGACCGGCAATTCCTCACGCCGTACTACGACGGTCAGCACAGCGAACAGGCTGCGGTGGAAGAGATCCGGCGCCGGCTGGGCGGGCGTCCGGACCTGTTGGGTGACCTGGACGCGATCGAGGACGCGGCGGCCAGGTGGCGGGAAAGCTATGCCGAACCGGTGATCGCGACCGTGCTGCCGAACGGCAAGAACGTCAACAGCAAGCCGTCGGCCGAGCGCGGTAAGGCCGAATTCGACCATCTGCGAATGCTTTTCGATACCCAGAATGCGAACCTGTCCGCGGCCCGGGCGGCCGCGGCGGGCGAACTCAAACGCGTTGATGCCTGGCGCGACAGGGCTTTCGGTGCCATGGTGTTGTTGTTCTTCGTCACGGCCGGGATGCTGGGGTTCCTGATCCGGGAGACGGTCGCCCGGCCGCTCGCGGCGCTGGCGGCGGCGTGCCGCCGGATCACCCAGGGCAGCTTCGAGGAAAGCATCGCGGCGCCGAAGCGGCCCAAGGACGTTCGCGACATGGCGATCGACGTGGAGAACATGCGCAGGCGGATGGTCGAGGAGCTCGAGATCTCACACTCGGCGCAGGCGCAACTGGACGAGCAGGCGGCCGAATTGCGCCGGTCCAATACCGAACTCGAGCAGTTCGCTTACGTGGCGTCGCACGACCTGCAGGAGCCGCTGCGCAAGGTCGCCTCGTTCTGCCAGCTGCTGGAGCGGCGCTACGGCGATCAGCTCGACGAGCGCGGCATCGAATACATCGGCTTCGCGGTCGACGGGGCCAAGCGGATGCAGGCGCTGATCAACGACCTGCTCACCTTTTCGCGCGTCGGCCGGCTCGGCACCACGGAAACCGACGTCGACCTCGACACCACGCTGGACTCCGGTCTGGCCAACCTGGCCACCGCGATCGAGGAATCCGACGCCGAGGTCGTGCGACCCGACTCCCTGCCGCGGATCAAGGGCGACCCGATGCTGCTGACGATGCTGTGGCAGAACCTCATCGGCAACGCGGTGAAGTTCCGGCACAAGGACCGCAGGCCACGCGTCGTCATCGAGTGCGCACCGGGCACCGCCGCTCATGACCGCGAATGGGTGATCACCGTGTCGGACAACGGCATCGGCATCCCGGCGGAGTTCGCCGACAAGGTCTTCGTCATCTTCCAACGCCTGCACGGCCGCGACGTGTACGCCGGGACCGGCGTCGGCCTCGCGCTGGTCAAGAAGATCGTCGAGCACCACGGCGGCACCATCCGGATCGACACGACCCGCACCGAGGGCACCCGGTTCGAGTTCACCCTGCCCATGTCCATGCCCGAGCCCGAGCCCGTTGGCGAAGCAGACGCAGACGCTTTGGAAGGAGCGCATCAATGACGTCAGAAGGTAGAGCGATCGACATCCTGCTCGTCGAAGACGACCCGGGGGACGAGCTGATCACGCGAGAAGCGTTCGAGCACAACAAACTCAACAACCGGCTTCATGTCGCGCACGACGGCGAGGAAGGCCTCGACTACCTCTACCGGCGCGGTCAGTTCTCCGACGCGCCGCGGCCCGACCTCATCCTGCTGGACCTGAACCTGCCGAAATACGACGGCCGTCAGCTGCTGGAGAAGGTCAAGTCCGACCCCGATCTGGCCCGCATCCCGGTCGTCGTGCTCACCACCTCATCGGCGGAGGAGGACATTCTGCGCAGCTACAAGCTGCACGCCAACGCGTATGTCACCAAACCCGTTGACCTGGACCAGTTCATGAAGGCCGTCCAGCAGATCGACGAGTTCTTCGTCCAGGTGGTGCGGCTGCCCAGCCAGTGACGGCTTACGACGTGGTCTGCGGCGCGGTGAGGAACTCGTCGTTGTGCTGTCCCGGCGCGGGCGGCGGTTCGGTGGCCGCCGCGTCGAAGCTCGAGTAGCGCGCGGGCATACGGACCACCGTGACGGTGTCGTCGCCGTCGCCGACGCGCAGGGCGAGCTCGTTCTCGGCGAACAGCGGGGTGTCCACCACCTGCTTCCAGGTGTAGGCCAGGCAGGCCATCAGGCCGCCTTCTTGAAGCAGCTCGACCCATTCGGCCGCGGTCTTGGCGGCCAGCGCAGACTCGAGCTCCTCGGTCAGTTCGTGGTAATTCATTGCGCGCGAACGCTGGTCGATGAACCGCTGGTCGGTCAGCAGGTCGGGGCGGCCGATGATCTGGCACAGCTTCGCCCAGTGCTTGGGCACGTACGCGCTGATCACCAGGTACCCGTCGGCGGCCTTGAACGCGTCCGACGGCTGGGTGGCGAAGCCGACTCCCTTGCGCTTCTTGGCTTTCGGTGCCGCATCGGGTTTGGGCGCCTCGCTCGGCTTGTTCAGGTGGATCGTGAGCTGGCCGGCCTGCAGGTTGACCGCGACGTCGTACATTGCCACCCGCACCACGTCGGCCACCCCGTGGCGCTCCCGGTTGAGCAGCGCGGCCAGCACCGCCTGCGCCAGTACGTGACCGCTGGCGGCGTCGACGAGCTGGAACGGGATGATCTGGGGCTTGCCGGTCGGCGTGGGCATCCCGGTGGTCATGCCCGACTCGGCGGCGACCATCAGGTCGACGCCCGGCCTGCTGCCGTGCGGGCCGTTGCCGCCGTAGGCCGACAGCCGCGCGTAGATCAGCCTGGGGTTGCGTGCGCGCAGGTCATCGGGGCCCAGGCCCATGCGCTCCATCACGCCGGGGCGGAATCCCTCCAGCACGACGTCGGCCGTGTCGACCAGCCGCAGGATCTGCTGCTTGGCCTCGTCGTCGGTGAGGTCCACCGCCACCGACTTCTTGCCCCGGTTGTGGGGCAGAAACAACGTGGGCAGCGGCGGGCGCCCGGGCAGCACCGCGGTGATCTGCCGCGCCGCCTCACCGTGGGGCGCCTCCACTTTGATCACCTCGGCGCCCAGGTCGGCCAGCACCTGACCGGCCAGCGGCCCGGCAATGTTCTGGGTGAAATCGAGTACCCGGAATCCGTCAAGTGGCTTGGCGGGCGTGCTGTCTGCCATCGGTGGCCTTCCGTCAACGGGCCGCGTGCAACTCTGCGATGCAGTAGTAGTTCTGGGCGAACGGCGCACCGGGATCGGTGCGCTGCAAAGGTAACCCGTTGTCGGCCAACAGCTGATTCAGGGGTGTGCGAGTCGGGCGCCAGCCGTGCCGCTCCAGGTGGGTCGCCGCGTCGTTGCGCTCGCCCGGAAAGCCCAGGTCGCCGAGCGCGATGTCGAGGCCGTTGTCCCGCCACTTCTGGCTGGCGGCGTTCAGGGCGTCCCCGTTGGCGCCGGAGTTGATGAAGACCTCGGCCACCAGCCGGCTGCCGGCGGCGCTCAGCGCGGTGATGTCGTCGAGCAGCCGGTCCTGCGCCTCGGGCGGCAGGAAGCCGAGCAATCCCTCGGCGGCCCAGGCGGTGGGTCGAGCGGTGTCGAATCCGGCGTCTCGCAGCGCCGACGGCCAATCGTGGCGCAGGTCGATCGGCACGGCGCGCACCTCGGCGGTGGGCCGGGCACCGAGCTCGGCGATGGTGGCGGTCTTGAACTCGATGACCTCCGGCTGGTCGATCTCGTACACCGTGGTGCCCGCCGGCCAGGGCAGCCGGTAGGCCCGCGCGTCCAGGCCGGAGGCCAGGATCACCACCTGGCTTATCCCCGCGGCGCCGGCCTCGGCGAAGAAGGCGTCGATGTAGCGCGTGCGGGCGGCCAGCATGTCGGTCATGCGTTGCATGCCCCACGGCGCCCCGGGCTCGTCGACGTCGGCGGAGTCCAGTTCGCCGGCCGCCCAGCGCGTCATGAAGTCCACCCCGACCGCCCGCACCAGCGGCTCGGCGAACGGGTCGTCGATCAGCCCGTCGCGGGTGGCCCGGGCCCGTCCGGCGGCCACCATGGTGGCGGTCGCCCCCACACTCGTGGCCAGGTCCCAGCTGTCGTTGTCGGTGCGCGTCATCGGCAATCGTCCCCTTCCGTCTAGTCGTTAGCCAGAATAACGATGGTGACGAAAGACCCCGTCCGTAGTGGCGTTGCGCCCTTATCCGGCGCGGTGTCGGGCGGCAGCATCGACGTGTGCAAATTCTTCGGCGCGCGGGTGCGGAAGCCCGGTCACTGCTCCTCTACGCCCGGTCCGGGGGATTGCGGTGGATACCGCCCGGCCGCGTCGCGCCGGTGCTGGGCGCCGTTCGGCGCTACGGCATCCTGGGTGCGGCGACGGCGATCGCCGCCGGACGGGACCCCGACGGGGTGGCGCTGATCGACGAGCGCGGCCCGCTGACGTTCGGTGAACTTGACCGCCGGACCAACGCGCTGGCCAACGAGTGGCGCCGGCGCGGCCTGGGCCCGGGTCACGGCGTGGCCATCCTGGTCGGCAATCACCGCGGCTTTCTGGAAGCCGTCTACGCCGCAGGCAAGTGCGGCGCCGGTGTCCTGCTGCTCAACACCGGCTTCGGCGCCCCGCAGCTGGCCGGGATGCTGGCCTCCGAACGCGCCGATCTCCTGGTCTACGACGAGGAGTACGGCGCCGTCGTCGCCGACGCCCGGCCGCCGCTCGGCCGCGTCCTGGCCTGGACGGAGACGCCCGATTCCGACTCGCTCGACGCGCTGATCGAGCGGGGTGATCCCGCCCCGCCGCCGGCCTCCGGCGGGCGGCCCAAGATCGTCATCTCGACCAGCGGGACGACCGGAACGCCGAAGGGCGCCGCGCGTTCGGAGCCCTACTCGCTGATACCGGTCGGCGGCCTGCTCGGGAAGGTCCCGTTCCGCGGCCGGGAAGTCACCGAATGCTGTGTGCCGCTGTTCCATTCGATGGGTTTCAGCCATGCGATGTACGGCATGGTGCTGGGCTCGACCCTGGTGCTGCGCCGCCACTTCGATGCCCGGGAGACGCTGGCCAGCCTGGCCGCACACCGGGCCAGCGCCATGATCGTGGTGCCGATCATGTTGCGGCGCCTGCTCGACCTGGGCCCCGCCGCCCTGGCCGAGCACGACCTGTCGGCGCTGCGCATCGTGTTCATCGGCGGCTCGCAGCTGGGCGCCGCGCTGGCCACTCGCGCGCTCGAGGCGCTCGGGCCCGTGGTCTACAACATGTACGGGTCGACCGAGGTCGCCTACGCCACCATCGCCACGCCCGCGGATCTGGCCGTCGCGCCGGGCTGCGTGGGTGCGGTGGTGCCCGGCTCGGTGGTCAAGGTCTTCACCGCCGACGGGCGTGAGGCGCCGCCGGGGACGCCGGGGCGCATCTTCGTCGGCAACGTGCTGGCCTTCGAGGGCTACACCGGTGGCGGCACCAAGGAGTCGATCCGGGGCCTGATGTCCACGGGCGACGTCGGTCACTTCGACGCCGACGGCCGGCTCTTCATCGATGGGCGCGACGACGAGATGATCGTCTCCGGCGGGGAGAACGTCTACCCCGGCGAGGTCGAGGAGGCGCTCTCACACCACCCCGACGTCCTCGACGTCGCGGTGGTCGGGGTCGGCGACGAGGAGTTCGGGCAGCGGTTGCGTGCCTACGTCGTGGTGCGGCCGGGCGCGACGCTGACGGAGGATGACGTCAGGCAGTACGTGCGGGACCGGCTGGCCCGCTTCAAGGTCCCCCGCGACGTGCTGTTCGTCGACGCGCTGCCCCGCAACGCGGGCGGAAAGGTGCTCAAGCGGGTGCTGACCGGTCAGGTTTGACACGGTTGTGTTACTAGCTGGTGTCCGGGACTGCCGCCGGGCGTGATCGCCGCTAGCCTCGCGCCATGACCACCTTCTCGCTCACCGCCGACGGCCACGCCCTCGCCGCGGCGCGGGACGCCGGTTGGCGGCGCAGCGCCGAGTGGGCGCGGCGCCTCGCGTGGATCAGCCTGGTCGCGGTGCTGGTCGAGGGCGCCGTCGGGCTGTGGCAGGGCCTGGCGGTCGGGTCGGTGGCGCTGACCGGCTGGGCGCTCGGCGGGGTGTCCGAGGCGCTGGGCAGCGCGATGGTGGTGTGGCGGTTCAGCGGAGCCAGGACCTTCTCGGCAGACGCCGAGCGGCGCGCGCAACGCGGTGTCGCGGTGTCGTTCTGGCTGACCGCCCCGTACATCGCCGCGGAATCCGTGCGGGAGCTGATCGGTGAGCACCGCGCCGAGGCGTCGGCGATCGGGCTCGCGCTGACCGCCGCCGGGTTGCTGCTGATGCCGATCCTCGGCCGGGCCAACCGCCGACTGGGCGCGCGGCTGGACTCGGGCGCCACCGAGGCCGAGGGGATGCAGAACTACCTGTGCGCCGCCCAGGCGGCCGGGGTGCTCGTCGGGCTGGCGACGATGGCGCTTTGGTCCGGCGGCTGGTGGATCGACCCGGCGGTCGGGCTCGGGATCGCCGGCGTCGCGGCCTGGCAGGGTGTGAGGGCCTGGCGCGGCCACGACTGCGGCTGCTGCTGAGCTAGTCGAGCCGGTACCGGATCAGCCGGGAGCTGTTGGCCACCACCGCGACCGACGACGCGTTGTGCAGGATCGCGGCCAGCACGGGGGACAGCGCGCCGCCCGCGCCGATGATCAGCCCGGCGGCGTTGACCGCGATCGACATGCCGTAGTTCTCCCGGATGACGTCGACGGCCCGGGCGCCCAGATCCCGGACGTCGAGCAGGCGATGCAGGTCGTCGTTGGCCAGCGCCACATCGGCGGTCTCCACCGCGACGTCCGTTCCGGCCAGGCCCATCGCGATCCCGATGTCGGCCGCCGCCAGTGCCGGGGCGTCGTTGATGCCGTCACCGACCATGCCGACCACGTAGCCGTCGTTCTGCAGGCCGCGCACCACCTCGAGCTTGTCCTCCGGCATCACCTCGGCGCGCCACTCGTCGATCCCCAGTTCCTCGGCGACCACCTGGGCGATGTCGGGATGGTCGCCGGTGAGCATGACGATGCGGCGAATCCCATTGTCCCGCAACTGTTTAAGCACCTCGACCGCTTCGGTGCGCACCTCGTCGCGCAGGCTGATCAAGCCCACCAGCTTGCCGTCGACCGCGAGCAACAGCGGGGTCTCGGCCTGGCGCCGCAGCCTGTCCACCCACTCCGAGGCCTTCTTCGACACCCGCACCTTCTCGGCGCGCAGCAGGCCGGGGCTGCCGAGCAGCAGGGTGCGGCCGTCGGCCCAGGTGCGCATGCCCAGGCCGACCAGGACCTCGCACTCCTCGTGCGGCGGGATGGTGATGTGGCGCTCCTCGGTCGAGCGGATCACCGCCTCGGCCAGTGGATGGCGGGAGTGGATCTCCGAGCTGGCCGCGTAGGCCAGCACCTGCTCGGGCTCCCAATCCTTGTGCAACGCAATGATGTTGGTGACCACCGGACGGCCGACGGTCAGCGTGCCGGTCTTGTCGAACACGATCGCGTCCACCCGGCCGGCCTGCTCGAGGTGCGATCCGCCCTTGATCAGGATGCCGCGGCGCGCGCCGTTGCCGATCGCGGCGCTGATGGCCGTCGGGGTGGACAGGCCCACCGCGCAGGGGCAGGCGATCAGCAGCATGGTCATCGCGCGGCGCACGTCCCCGGTGACCGCCAGGGTGAGCGCCGAGACGATGAACGAGGTGGGAACGAAACGGCGGGAGAAGTTTTCGCCGACGGTCTGGATGGGCGCCCGGTCGTGCTGCGCCTCCTCGACGCGGGTGATGATGCGTCCGATCGCCGTCTGGTTGCCGACGGCCTCGGCCCGCACCACGAGGCGCCCGCGCACCACGACCGACCCGGCGTGCACGTGCGCGCCCACTGCGACCGAAACGGGCAGGTTCTCACCGGTGATCGCGGACTGGTTGACGATCGCCTCGCCGTCGACGACCTCGCCGTCGACCGGGATCGCGACGTGGTCGTGAATGATCACCTCGTCGCCGATCTCCACTGTATCGATGGGGACCTGGACCTCGGCCCCGTCGGCGAGCCGGATCCAGGCCGTGTCCTGGCTGCCGCGCAGCAGCTCCGAGATCGCCCGCCGGGTGCGGCGCAAAGTCAGGTCCTGCAGGTACTCACCGATGTTGAGCAGCCACAGCACGGTGAGCGCCACCACGTTCTCGCGCAGCACCAGGCTCGCCACCGTCGCGGCCGACACCAGGGCGTCGGTGCCGGCCCGGCCCGAGCGCAACGAGCGCAGCGCCCCGCGCAGGAACGGGTAGCCGGTGAAGATGGTGACGCCGGTGGCCAGGATCCGGCCGTTCGGGCCCAACAGCGGTGGCCGGGCGAACACGTAGCGGCGCACGCCGAGCAGGGCCAGCGCCGCGCCGCCGATGACCATCCGCAGCACGTCGGTATTGCGGATCTCCGACGAATGCGGAGCGCGGGCCGGGATCAGCTCGGCGGCGACGTGCGCGGCGGAGGCAATCGCCGCCAGCACCGCGGCGCGGTCACACCGCCGGGGCGAGTACCAGACGACGACCGATCCGGTGCGCGGGTAGGCGTGCACCACACGCACGCCGTCCTCCTTGGCGACGGCCTCCTCGACCGCCACCGCGCGCCGGGAGTCGCACCGCAGCCAGTCGACGGAAACCCGCATGCGCCCGGCCGCATCCGAAATAACCTGCAGCGCAGGGTCTTTCGAGCGGACCGGCTCGAGGGCGGTGGCGAGCGCCATGTAAACGGGGGTCAGTGGTCGTGCTGGTGGACGTCGGCGACGGCCGGGGTGGGCGCTTCCTCGCCGATGCGCTCGCGGGCTTCTGCCATGACGTCGGCGATCTTGAGCCGGGCCGACTCGGCGGCCTCCTCGGCCTTGCGGGTTCCGCGCAGCCCGAGCTCCGCCGCCGACACCGCGGTCTCGTGCAGCGGCGCCTTGGCCACGGCCTTGCGCACCACCTCGTAAGCCGTCACGCCGACGAGGCCGGTGACCACAGTCGATGCCGCCTTTGCCAAGAGCGCGTACCCCGCCATTGCCCGGACCTCCTTGTCGTCGCCGCGTCAACCGACGCTCGCTCGACGTTAACATTGAAATATAGCGATATCAATATGAATCGCGCGTCCCTAGAGCACCCGGGTGACCTTCTCGGTCTCGATCCGGCGCGCCAGCGCCGACGGGTCGGGATGGGCGACCTGCACCAGCGACGCGCCGACGGCCAGGATCGCCAACAGGCCGTCCACCAGTTCCCGGGGGCCTGGCCACGCGGCGGTGGAAAGCACCCGGTCCTTGGCGGTCAATTCCCTTGCGGCGGCAGAGCTTTGGCAGTCGGCCAGCACCTCGTCGACGGACCGGCCGGCCAGCGCCGGGCCGGGATGGCGTTCGGCGACGATTTGGTCGCCGTGCACGCGCACGGCGGTGGCGTAGTCGGTGACGCCGATCGGGAGGTCCGCGGCCGGACGACCGAACGGGTCCAGCGACAGCACCGCCACCTCACCGGCCATCGAGTCCGCCTCGTCCAGCCGCCCGGCGGTGCACAGTGCGAGGTCCGCCGCGCCCGGTTCGAGCACCGCCTCGGCGCCGATCCACCACACGCCGAACAACACGGCCGCGGTCTGCCAGTGCGCCGGCAGCAGGATCGCGACCCGGCTGCCCGGCCCGGCGCCCAGCTCGTCGCGCAACAGGTTGCCGGTCTTGGCCGCCCAGTTGGCCAGCGTGACCGCGGACAACTCGATGCGCTCGCCGGTGGCGTCGTCGTAATAGGTGATGCGCGGGCCGACCGGATCGGCCCGCAGCATCGGGTCCAGGATGGCGCCGGAAAGCGTGCTCAGTTGATGCACTCGGGCTTGTCGGAACCGGCGGTCAGGATCGGCGAGGGCGCCGGGACGTTGGGGTCCGCCGCCACCGAACCGACGTTGGACACCCGGGCGGGCATCACCGTCCCGGTGCCGGACAGGCCCGAACCGGGGCCGCTGTAGTCGTTGCCCAGCACCACCCGAACCGAGCCCGGTGCCAGGGACGGATCAGCGACCACCGGCAACCCGCCCAGCTCCTTGGACACCTCCTGGGCGCCCACGTCGTCGGTCTTGGCGGCCCGCACCTGGCTGCCCTTGACGTGGCCGCCATCGTTGTTGCCAACCGTGCCCGCACCAAATCCCTTGGACGTCAACACCTGCGACACCGCCGACGCCAGCCCGTTGATGTCGGTGTCGTTGACCACGCTGGCGGTGGTCTTCGCCGGGGTGTAGGCGATCTCCTCGGTCTTGCCCTGCTCCTGGTCGTGCAGCAGCCCGCTGACCCAGTCGGCGACCTGGTGCGGATCCACCCGCACCACGCTCTGCATGCCGTCGTCGCTCCAGCCGGCGCCGTCGAGCACCGGGATGGTGGCGAACGCGACATTGCCACCGGCCAGTTTCTGCATCTGCTGCACGAAGTCCATGACGTCCCAACCCGACGAGATCACCACCGAGCGCTGCACGGCCGCCTCGAGCCTCTTGACCGTGGTGGGGCTGGACAGCGTCTTGCCGGAGATGACCCGGTGGGCCAGCGAGGCCATCACCACCTGCTGGCGCACCACCCGGTCCAGGTCGCCGCGCGGCAGCTCGTGCCGCTGGCGGACGAAGCTCAGCGCCTCCGGCCCGTCCAGCCGCTGCGGGCCGGCCGGGAAGTCGGCACCCGAAAGCGGTTCGAACACCGGCTCTTTGAGGCAGACGTCCACGCCGCCGAGCGCGTCGGTGATCAACGAGAACCCGAGCAGGCCGATCTCGGCGTAGTGGTCCACGGTGACGCCGGTGAGGTCGGCGACGGTCTTGATCAGCGCTTCGCGCCCGGCCTCGGTGCCCTGCGCGGCGGCGTCCTCGGCCGAGTCGCCGGCCTTGACCAGGCTGGTGCGCTTGGCCTCGCGGGTCTGGCCGTAGACGCCGTTGATCTTCGTCTTGCCCAGGCCGGGGGCCGCGACGTAGGAGTCGCGGGGGATCGAGATGGCGGTCGCCGACTTCCCGTTGTTGGGGATCCGGATCAGGATGATCGTGTCGGTGTTGGTCGCTTCCTCGTCGCCGGCGCGCAGGGTGGCCAGTTCCTCCTGCGACAGCGGGTTGCCGTGGGCGTCGGTGCGGCTGTCGAGGCCGACCAGCAGGATGTCGATCGCGCCGTCGTCGCCGCCCTTGCCGAGCGAGGGTGCGGACATGTGGAAGATGCCGTCCTCGAAGGAGCGGACGTTGCTCCACGCCAGCCCGGTGCCGAGGACGACAACGAGCGTGAGCGCAGTGGCAATCACACGAACCACACGTTGCACAGGCATCCCACTAGGTTACTTGCGACACAGACGCTTCGCGGGTAGCGAACCCCCGCGCGCCCCGGCCGTCGCCCGCGCTTTTGCGCGCATGCCAAACTCAAACCATGTCGAGCAGGATCGTGATCGCCGGTGCCGGGGGCCAACTGGGCCGCTACTTGCGCTCGCTCGCGGCCGGTCAGGGCCGTGACGTGCTGGCCCTCACGTCGTCGGAGTGGGACATCACCGACCCCGCCGCCGCCGAGCGGATCGTCCGCGGTGGCGACGTGGTGATCAACTGCGCGGCGTACACCGACGTCGACGGCGCCGAGAGCGACGAGGCCGGCGCCTACGCCGTCAACTCCACCGGACCGGAGAACATCGCCCGCGCCTGCGCGCGCGTCGGCGCCCGGTTCATCCACGTCTCCACCGACTACGTCTTCAACGGGGACTTCGACGGCGCCGACCCGCGCCCGTATGAGCCCAGCGACCGGACCGCGCCGTCGGGGGTCTACGGGCGCAGCAAGCTCGCCGGGGAGCAGGCCGTGCTGGCGGCGCTTCCCGAGGCCGTCATCGTCCGCACCGCCTGGGTCTACACCGGCGCCGACGGCAAGGACTTCGTCGCCGTCATGCGCCGGCTGGCCGCCGGGGACGGCCCGGTCAACGTGGTCGACGACCAGGTCGGGTCGCCCACCTACGTGGGCGACCTGGCGGAGGCGCTACTGCAGATCGCCGACGACGGCGTGCCCGGGCCGATCCTGCACGCCGCCAACGAGGGCGCGGTGTCCCGCTTCGAGCAGACCCGCGCGATTTTCGAGGCATGCGGCGCCGACCCCGAGCGCGTCCGGCCGGTCAGCACCGCCGAGTTTCCCAGGCCCGCGCCGCGCCCGGCCTACTCCGCGCTGTCGGGCCGCGAGTCCGCCGCGGCGGGCCTGCGGCCGTTACGGCCCTGGCGCCCCGCGCTTGTCGCGGCGCTCGCGGCCGCCGACCGACCGTTACCCTCGACGCGTGACTGACGTCCTGCCGGTCGTGACGGTGACCTACTCACCGGGCCCACACCTCGAGCGCTTCCTGGCCTCGCTGTCGCTGGCCACCGAGCGGCCCGTGTGCGTGCTGATGGCCGACAACGGCTCCACCGACGGGACGCCGGAGGCCGCCGTCGAGCGCTACCCGAACGTTCGGCTGTTCCACACCGGGGCCAACCTCGGGTACGGCACCGCGGTGAACCGGGCGGTCGAACAACTCGACCCGGGCGACGACTGGGTGATCGTGGCAAACCCGGACGTGCAATGGGGTCCGGGCAGCATCGACGCCCTGCTGGACGCCGCGACCCGCTGGCCGCGCGCCGGCGCACTCGGCCCGCTGATTCGCGACCCGGACGGCTCGGTGTACCCGTCGGCGCGGCACCTGCCCAGCCTGGTCCGCGGCGGCATGCACGCGGTCGTCGGCCCGGTCTGGAAGCGCAACCCGTGGTCGGCGGCCTACCGGCAGGAGCGGCTGGAGCCCACCGAACGCCCGGTGGGCTGGTTGTCCGGGTCTTGTCTGCTGGTCCGTCGGTCCGCCTTCGCCCAGGTCGGCGGGTTCGACGAGCGCTACTTCATGTATATGGAAGACGTCGACCTCGGGGACCGGCTCGGCCGGGCCGGCTGGCTGAGCGTCTACGTGCCGTCGGCCGAGGTGTTGCACCACAAGGGCCACTCCACCGGGGACGACCCGGCGAGCCACCTGGCCGCGCATCACGAGAGCACCTACCTGTTCCTGGCCGACCGGCACGCGGGGTGGTGGCGGGCGCCGCTGCGCTGGGTGCTGCGGGGCTCGTTGGCGTTGCGGTCCCGCCTGATGGTGCGCGGCGCGCTGCGGGATCGGAGACGGAAACTGGCGGAAGGGCGGCGCGCAAATGGCTAACCCGCAAGTCGATGCGGTGATTCTGGTCGGCGGCAAGGGCACCCGGCTGCGGCCGCTGACGCTCTCGGCGCCCAAGCCGATGCTGCCCACCGCCGGTCTGCCGTTCCTGACCCACCTCCTGTCGAGGATCGCCGCAGCGGGCATCGAGCACGTCATCCTGAGCACCTCGTATCAGGCCGCGGTGTTCGAGGCGGAGTTCGGCGACGGATCCAAGCTGGGCCTGCAGATCGAATACGTCACCGAGGACAGCCCCCTGGGGACCGGCGGCGGCATCGCCAACGTCGCCGGCCACCTGCGCCACGACACCGTGCTGGTGTTCAACGGCGACGTGCTCTCGGGCTCGGACCTCAACCAGATCATCGACTTCCACCGGGCCCAGCAGTCCGACGTCACGCTGCACCTGGTGCGGGTGGGCGACCCCCGGGCCTTCGGCTGCGTCACCACCGACGAGAACGGCCGGGTCACCGCCTTCGTGGAGAAGACGCAGGACCCGCCGACCGACCAGATCAACGCGGGCACTTACGTGTTCGCCCGCGGCATCATCGACCGGATCCCGCGGGGCCGCGAGGTGTCGGTCGAACGCGAGGTGTTCCCGGCCCTGCTCAAGGACCCGGACGTCAAGGTCTGCGGCTACGTCGACGCCACCTACTGGCGGGACATGGGCACACCGGAGGACTTCGTGCGCGGCTCGGCGGACCTGGTGCGCGGCATCGCGCCGTCACCCGCGCTGCACGGCCACCGCGGCGAGCAGCTGGTGCACGACGGCGCGGCGGTGTCGCCGGGCGCGGTGCTGGTCGGCGGCACCGTCGTCGGGCGGGGCGCCGAGATCGGGCCCGGCGTGCGGCTGGACGGCGCGGTGATCTTCGACGGCGTCAAGGTCGAGGCCGGCAGCGTGATCGAGCGCTCGATCATCGGCTTCGGCGCGCGCATCGGCCCGCGGGCGCTGATCCGCGACGGCGTGATCGGCGACGGCGCCGACATCGGCGCGCGCTGCGAGCTGCTGCGCGGCGCCCGGGTCTGGCCCGGCGTTGCGATTCCCGACGGCGGGATCCGCTACTCGAGCGACGTCTAAGGCGCACGCCCTCTTCCGCCGAGCGTCACGCCAGCGTGGCGCCCGGCGCCGTCGGTCACGCTAGCGTGACCCGCGCGACCGGGTGGTGCCCCGAGCGCGCGCGACCAAATACGCCAGCGCGTGGTCGGTCCCGTCCGGCAGGGCGTCGGCCGGCCACCACCGCAGGTCATCCGACTCGTCGCTGATCGCGATTCGCGCGCCGGCCGGCGCGTGCGCCACGAACTGCAGATCCAGGTGGCGGGTGGGCACGCCCAGCGAGCAGGTGACCGGGTGGACGTGCACCGCGGCCAGCCGGGGTTCGATGCGCAGGCCGTCGACGCCGGACTCCTCGGTGGCCTCGCGCAGGGCGGCGGCGGCGATGTCGCGGTCGTCATCGTCGCAGTGGCCGCCCAGCTGCACCCAGCGGCCCAGCCGCGGATGCAACGTCAGCAGCACGCGGTCGCCGGTGTGGTCGACCACCAGCGCCGACGCCGTGACGTGGCCGGGCACGCACTCGCGGCGGCACGCGTCGGGACGGGCGAGCACGAAGGCAAGCACCGCGTGGCGCAACGAATCCTGCCCGGCGTCGGGCGCCTGCCAGTCGGACAGCAGCGCGATAGCCGACTCCCGGACGCTCACCGGGCGCCCCGCCGCTTCCGGCGATCCCGCAGCGAGGCCCATGCCGCGCGGCACCGCGCCACCACCTCGGGTTGCAGACCCAGGCGGTCGATCAGGACGTGGCGGTCGACGAGGTCCAGCGCCTTGTCGATCTCGTTGGCCTTCAACAGCAGGTCGACGTCGCCGGCCAGCCCCGGGCCGGCCAGCGCCGGTGGGGGAATGGGCAGCTGCTCGGCCTCGCGGGGTTCCAGCTCCAAGATCCCCCCGCCGTAACTGCGGCCGATGATCTCGGCGAAGGCGAACGTCACGCTGTTGTGGAAGGCGGTGGCCAGCGCGGCCGCCTCGACGCCGGGGGAGAGCCGGACCCGGTGCACGGTGTCGGTGCTCGTCGCGTCGGCGGCGTTGACGGTCAGCCGCGGCGCCAGGTGAATCTGTCGCAGCAGGAACAGATCCGGGACCCACGGCGACGGAGTGCTCCACCACGGCTTGCGGATCGAGCATTTGTAGCCCCGGTGCACGCCGGCGGACTCACCGGCCCGGATGTGTGCGATCAGCGCGGGGTCGTCCGGCTCGCGCGGCGCGTCGAGCAGCCAGGTCCGACGCCCGGCCGCGACATCGCCTGCCCGGCAGTCGGTGTCGTAGAACAGCCCGGATAGCTGCGCGCTGCGCGAGACGAGCGGCACGCAGTGGGGCAGCAGCGCGAGTTCGCGGGCCTGCGCGTCGGTGAACGTGAAGAAGCTGTTGCGGCCCGTGACGATGCCGACGTCCACGTCGGCGACCGAGCCGAGGCGGGTCATGGCCGCCGATCCCTTGAGCGTTCGCAGCGCCCGGATCGCGTCAGGGCGCAGAAAATATTTGGTCCACTTCTCGTTCTCGTGCAGCAGCGCGGGAGCCCAGTCGACGTCCAGGGCCGCGCGCGCGAGCGCGTCGGCGTCGGTGAGGTGCAGGGTGCGGATGCGGGCCGGCCCGGCGCCGGCGACCCCGCAGAACAGCACGACCTCCTGCAGGATGCCGTCGAACACCAAGCGCTCGAACGTCACCAGGGTGATGTCGCTGAACCGGCTCAGCAGGAACTCGCGCAGCTGCGCGGCGTAGGTGACCTGAAGCAATTCGGCCGGCAGCACCAGTCCCACCCGGCCGCCGTCGCGCACCAAGATCGAGCTCGCCACCACGAAGGGGACCCAGGCGTTGGTCAGGCGGCTGGGCCGCAGGCCCGCGCGCCTCATCAGTTCCAGCGCGGGCTCGCGCTGCTCGGCCGCCCAGTTGCCGAACCGGATGTAGGGCGGGTTCCCGGCGACGCCGTCCCAGGCGCCGGGTTCGGTGGTGGCGAGCCAGCCGAACAGGTTCGCGGCGTCTACGGGCGCGAATTGCCTTGCCTTGGCCGCCTCCTCGCCGACGAGTTCGACGCCGCGGGGCCGTCCGCCGAGGGCGGCCAGCTCGCGCAGGATGGCACCGTCGCCGCAGGAGGGTTCGACGATGCGCGGTCCGGCTTCGCGAACCCAGCCGGCCAGGAACCGGGCCACGGGCGCGGGCGTGTAGTAGCCGCCGCGGGCCTTGTCGGCGGACGCCGCCGCCTTGCCCGCGAATCTCATGGGGCCAGTATCACTTGCGGATCAACAAATCCCCGGCGTCCGCGGCGTCGCGCGGGCCGGCGGGTTCCTCGGGGTAACCGATCGCGATGGCGCCCAACGGCTCCCAATCGGCGGGCAATTCGAGTTCGGCGCGCACCAGGTCGGGGGCGAAGATGGTCGAGCCGATCCAGCAGCTGCCCACCCCCCGCACGGCCAGGGCGACGAGCAGGGCCTGCACGGCCGCCCCGACGGCGACGGTGAACATGGTGTGCTCGGCCTCGGTGCGGGCGGCGTCGGGGTACGTGTGCGCGCCGTCGAGAGCCAGCATCGGGATGACGACCTCGGGTGCGTCGTAGAGGATCTGGCCCCGCGCCACCCGGCGTTCCACCGAGTCGGCGGGCCGGCCGTCGCCGGCGAGGTCGGAGCGCCACTTGTCCTTCATCCGGTCCAGCAGCCGCAGCCGGACGTCGGGAGTCCGCAACCAGACGAACCGGACCGGGCGGGTGTGGTGCGGGGCCGGGGCGGTGAGGGCTTCTGCGACGGCGTCTTCGATCAGCACGGGCGCGACGGGCTCGGCGCTGAACCGGCGCACGGACCGGCGCAGCAGCTGGGCCTGCCGGCGCCCCATGTCGAGGGCCTCGGCGGTGCCGAGCCAGAACAGGTCCTCCTCGCCGGGCCGCAACAGCTGCCGGGCCGTCGAGCCGTCGTCGGCCACCGTGAGGCCGCGCACCACGGCGACCGGCATGGCGGTCAGCTTGCCCTTCACCAGATCGGCCGCGGCCGCGACCTCGTCGGCGACCGCGATCTCGGTGACCACCAGCTCGTTGCCGTGCCGGTCGACGGCCCCCGAATACCCGTGCAGCACAGCCAGACCCGACGAGCCCACCGCGGCGTCGATCTGGCCGTTGCGCCAGGCGCGGCCCATCGTGTCGGTGATGACCACCGCCACGTCGACGCCCAGTCGCTCGCGCAGCCCGGCCCGCAGCGCCGCGGCGCTGGCGTCGGGGTCGACCGGCAGCAGCGCGAGTTCGTCGCGGCCCACGTTGGATCCGTCCACGCCCGCGGCGGCCTGGATCAGGCCGATGCGGTTCTCGGTGATCAGGGTGCGGCCCTTGCGCGCCAGCACCCGCACGGCCTCGTCGTCGACGAGCTTGCGGCGCAGTTCGTCGCGCTGCTCGGCGTCCTGCGGGGCCGGCACCAGCCGGCCCTCGCACTTGGACACCACCTTGCTGGTCACCACGACGACGTCGCGGTCGCGCAGCCAGGGCGCGGCCGAGGCCAGCGCCGCGCTCAGGTCGTCGCCGGGCCGGAACTCGGGAAGCCCGGTCACGGGCAGGATCTCGATCGCCGCGGCGGCGCCGTGTTCGGTCATGGGGTGACGCCCGCGAGCTCGAGACCGGCCCACACCATCTCGGCCGTCGCCTTGGGGTCGGTCATCAACAGCGGCACGGCGGTCACCGCGACGCCGTCGATGTCGGCGTGATCGCCCTCGTGCACCAGCCAGCAGTCCAGTATCCCGGTGCCGCCGCGCGCCCCGTAGTGCCGGCCGACCGCCTCCGCGGTGGATTCCACCCCGATCACCGACAGGCACGCATCGGCCATGCCGCGCAAGGGTTTTCCACCGATGATCGGGGAGTAGCCGACGACCGGGGCGGTCGCCGAGCGCAACGCCGCGCGAATCCCGGGGACCGCAAGGATGGCGCCGACGCTGACCACCGGGTTCGACGGCGCCAGCAGGATGGCGTCGGCGTCGGCGATGGCCGCCACCGCTTCACTTGTGGCGGTGGCCTTTTCGGCGCCGACGAAGGCGAAGCTGTGCGTGGGCACCTCGGCCCGGTAGCGCACCCACCACTCCTGGAAGTGGATCGCGCGGCGGGTGCCGTCGTCGGGATCGGTGATCACCACGTGCGTCTCGCAGCGGTCGTCGCTCGCCGGCAGCAATCGAGCGCCGGGTTGCCAGCGGTCGCACAGCGCGGTGGTGATCTGTGACAGCGGGTAGCCGGCGTTGAGCATCTGGGTGCGCACCAGGTGGGTGGCGATATCCCGGTCGCCGAGCCCGAACCAGTCCGGCTGCACGCCGTAGCGCGCCAATTCCTCTTTGGCGTGCCAGGTTTCGTCGCGGTGACCCCACCCGCGCTCCGGGTCTACCCCTCCACCTAAGGTGTACATGCAGGTGTCCAAATCCGGGCAGACCCGCAGTCCATGAATCCAAGCGTCGTCGCCGATGTTGACGATTGCGTTAAGTTCGTGGTTGCCGGTTCCCGCTTCTGGGTGCTGTTGCGTTCCGAACTGACCGAGCCCGAGCAGCTGTTGAATCCCCAGCAGGAATCGGGCGCCGCCAACCCCACCGACCAGAACGGTGACCTTCACGTGGACGACAGTACTGCCCGGCGACCTTGCGGTGGCGGGGCCGTTACGCGGCCCTTAAGCGTAGTCGTGGTCGGTGTGATCGACACGCCGAATGCGCAAAACAACGGAAACGCCGTAATTCGGTCACGAGATGGTATGGAAATGCGCCGTAGTGCTTGACCCGGCTGGTCAACCCGTGTCTAATCACAACAGTGTCATTTCCCGGTTGGCCGGCCGGTTCCGGTGTCGCAGACCGAGATTCGATCACTTGTTCGAATTGTCTGTACACATCAGAAATAGTGGGAACCACTCACTCTCTCAATCAAACTGAGGAGGCGGACGACCGTATGTCTTACGAACATCTTCGAGGAGTCATGGCGAGCACGCCGCACACCCCCATCGTCTCGGCGCCGGTCCGACCGGCCCGGCCGCACTTGACCGTGGTTCCTGATGCGCCAGTCGCATTCGAACCCGAGCCGATGCCGGCCCCCGTCGCGGACCAGTGGCAGGACCGGGCGTTATGCGCCCAAACCGATCCCGAGGCGTTCTTCCCGGAGAAGGGCGGCTCCACCCGCGAGGCCAAGAAGATCTGCCTGGGGTGCGAGGTACGCCACGAGTGCCTGGAGTACGCCCTGGAGCACGACGAGCGCTTCGGCATTTGGGGCGGGCTCTCCGAGCGCGAGCGCCGCCGCCTCAAGCGCGGCATCATCTGACGCCGCGCCGCAACATCATTCGTCGTCGATCGTCGGGTCGATGATCGACGGCTCCACGTCGAGGTAGATGGCCACCTGGGCCACCAATATTTCGTGCAACAAATCACCGAGCTCGACGGTGTCCTTGGCCCGTCGCTCAATCGGCTTGCGGAACAAAACGATTCGCGCCCGCGTGGCGTTGCCGCGGACGTCGACACCGGCCGGGATCAATCGCGCCAGCGGGATCGGCCCGTCGGCGATGACCTCCGGCGGCCACTGCACGCTGTCGGGATCCTTGGCCGCGATGCGGGGAATCTCGTCGACCGCCACGTCGAGATCGGCGAGGCGCGCCTGCCAATTCCGCTCGATGGGTTCGTAGGCCTCCAGCACCGCCATGTCGAATCGCTCGGCCCGGCTGCGCCACCCGGGCACCGTCGGCGGCAGCAGCGGGCCGCGCACATCGCGGCCCCGGCGGGAGGACCGGTGGGAAGCGAATCGGCCCTGGGGCCGATCCCTCCGCGGGAAGCTGCGCGAATCGCCCACGCGCCGATGGTAACGGTTGAACATCGGGGGCCCGCCGGTTGCGCGTGTCCGGCGCTTCACCGGCGTTTGCGCACGATAGCCTTTCGCTCGTGAACGTTCCCCGTCGCTGTTGCCGGCCCGGGTGTCCGCACTACGCCGTGGCGACCTTGACGTTCGTCTACTCGGACTCGACGGCAGTGGTGGGGCCACTCGCGACCGCGCGGGAGCCGCATTCGTGGGACCTGTGCGTCGGCCATGCCGGCCGGATCACCGCACCCCGCGGATGGGATCTCGTGCGCCACGCCGGTCCCCTGCATGCTGAGCCCACGCACCCCGACGAGGACGACCTGGTCGCCCTCGCCGACGCGGTGCGCGAAGGCGGCCAGGTCGAGCGCGCCGTGCCCTATGGCGGCACCGGCACGCCCCTGAACGGCTTCGCGGACCCGCACATTCATCACGGCGGGGCCACCGCGCCAAGCAGCAGTGTGCTGGCGCCACCCGAGCATCGGTCGGGCCGGCGCCGCGGACACCTGCGGGTGTTGCCCGACCCCAAGGACTAGCCGTTCGGGTGTGGCGCGCGGCCCCTGCGCACCGCTGCGGCCCGTGTTTCCCTGGGGCCGATAGGCTGACGGCCAAGAGGCGAAGGAACGCGAACCCTTTCAAGGCGTCAGGAGGCCCCCGCATGTCTCGGCTCGCCGCGACCGTGCACCGCGTCGTCAAGGCTTACGACGTGCGGGGGTTGGTCGGCGAAGAACTCGACGGGCCGCTGGTCACCGCGTTGGGCGCGGCGTTCGCCAAGCTGATGCGCGACGAGGGCGCTCGGCAGGTGGTGATCGGTTACGACATGCGGGACAGTTCGCCCACGCTGGCCGCGGCCTTCGCTTCCGGTGTGACGGGCCAGGGCCTGGACGTGGTCCGCATCGGTCTCGCCTCCACGGATCAGCTCTACTTCGCCTCCGGATTGCTGGACTGCCCGGGCGCGATGTTCACCGCGAGCCACAACCCGGCGGCCTACAACGGCATCAAGTTGTGCCGGGCGGCCGCGAAGCCGGTCGGCGCCGACAGCGGCCTGCGCACCGTCAGCGAGTCCGTGATCGCCGGGGTCGAGCGCTATGACGGACAGCCCGGAACCGTGAGCGACCGCGACGTGCTGGACGACTACGGGAAGTTTCTGCGCTCGCTGGTCAGCACCTCGGGGCTGCGCCCCCTGCGGGTGGCGGTGGACGCGGGCAACGGCATGGCCGGCCTCACCGCGCCCGCGGTGCTCGGGGCGATCGACTCGATCACGTTGCTGCCGTTGTACTTCGAGCTCGACGGCTCGTTCCCCAATCACGAGGCCAACCCGCTCGACCCGGCCAACCTGGTGGACCTGCAGGCCTATGTCCGCGAGACGGGCGCCGATATCGGTTTGGCCTTCGACGGGGACGCCGACCGCTGCTTCGTCGTCGACGAACGCGGCCGGCCGGTGTCGCCCTCGACCGTGACCAGCCTGGTCGCCGCGCGCGAATTGAGCCGGGAGATCGGCGCCACCATCATCCACAACGTGATCACGTCCCGGGCGGTGCCGGAGTTGGTCACCGAGCGCGGCGGCACACCGCTGCGCTCGCGCGTCGGGCACTCCTATATCAAGGCGATGATGGCCGACACCGGCGCCATCTTCGGCGGCGAGCATTCGGCGCACTATTACTTCCGCGACTTCTGGGGCGCGGACTCCGGGATGCTGGCGGCGCTGTACGTGCTGGCGGCCCTGGGCGAGCAGGACCGGCCGCTGTCGGAGCTGACCGCCGACTACCAGCGCTACGAGTCGTCAGGCGAGATCAACTTCACCGTGGCGGACGCCGCGCTGTGCACCGAGGCGGTGCTGAAGTCCTTCGGCAGCCGCATCCACGCGATCGACCACGTGGACGGCGTGACGGTCGACCTCGGCGACGGCAGCTGGTTCAACCTGCGCAGCTCCAACACCGAGCCGTTGCTGCGGCTCAACGTCGAGGCGCGCAGCACCGACGACGTAGACGCGGTGGTCGCGCAGATCAGCGCTCAGATCCAGGCGCAGTCGGCGCCCGCCGAGGCCGCGCCGTGAACACCGTCCGGGCGATCGATCTCGAAGACACCGAGGGCCTGCTCGCCGCCGACCGGGACGGCCTGCTGCGCTCCGCGTCGTCGGCGGGCGCGCAGGTGCGCGCGATCGCCGCGGCCGTCGACGAGGGTGCCCTGGATCCGCTGCGGGCCGACGACCGGCCGCGCAGCCTGATCTGGGTCGCCGGCCGCGGGACCGCCGACAACGCCGGCGCGATGGTCGCGGCGACGGTGGCCGGAGCGGCCTCCGAGCCGATCACGCTGACCGCCGAGGTACCGCCGTGGATCGGCCCGCTCGACGTGCTGATCGTCGCGGGCGACGATCCCGGCGATCCGGCGCTGGTCACCGCGGCCGCCACCGGGGTGCGCCGCGGGGCGCGGGTCGTCGTCGTCGCGCCGTACGAGGGTCCGCTGCGGGACGCCACCGCTGGCCGCGCGGCGGTGCTGGCGCCGCGGCTTCCGATCCCCGACGAGTTCGGGTTGTGCCGCTACCTGGCCGCCGCCCTGGCGGTGGTGCAGGCGGTCGACCAGCGACCCAGCGTCGACCTGCGGGCGCTGGCCGACGAGCTGGACGCCGAGGCGCTGCGCAACAGTGCGGCCCGCGAGCTGTTCACCAACCCGGCCAAGACGATTGCCGCGCGCATCGCCGATCGGCAGGTGGCGCTGGCCGGCGACTGCGCCGCGACGCTCGCGCTGGCCCGGCACGGCAGTTCCGTCCTGCTGCGGATCGCGCACCAGGTGGTTGCCGCGACCGGGCTGTCGGATGCCGTCGTCGCGCTGCGGGCCGGGGTCTCCGGCGGCTTCGCCGATCCCGCCGACGCGCTCTTCCACGACGAACAGATCGACGGGCCGCTGCCGCGGCGGCTGCTGGTGCTGGCCCTCACGTTGTCCGCCGAGCAGACCATCGTGGCGGCCCGGACCGCCGGGCTCGACGACGTGTACCTGCTCGCCGCCGAGGACGTGCCCGACGGTCCCGGCGGCTCTGCCGGGTCGACGGTCGCGCCCGCGTTGGGCGGCGCCATCAGCGCCGAGCAGCAACTGGCAGTATTGGCCGTTCGACTGGAGATGGCCGCGGTTTACGCGCGCCTGGCGCGGGGATAGATAACACAGTGGAACTGCTTCGCGGGGCCTTACGCACGTACGCCTGGGGATCGCGTACCGCCATCGCCGAATTCACCGGGCGGACGGTCCCGGCTGCCCATCCGGAGGCCGAACTCTGGTTCGGGGCGCATCCGGGCGACCCGGCCTGGCTGGAAACGGACGCCGGCGAGATCTCGTTGCTCGACGCGCTGGTCGCCGACCCGGAAGGCCAGCTGGGCCCCGGGGCCCGCGCCCGGTTCGGCGACGTGCTGCCGTTCCTGGTCAAGGTGCTCGCGGCCGACGAGCCGCTGTCGCTGCAGGCCCATCCGAGCGCGGCGCAGGCGGCCGAGGGTTACCTGCGGGAGGAGCGGCTGGGCATTCCGCTGAACTCGCCGGTCCGCAACTATCGCGACACCTCGCACAAGCCCGAATTGCTGGTGGCGCTGCAGCCATTCGAGGCGCTCGCCGGATTCCGGCAGGCCTCCCGCACGGTCGAGTTGCTGCGGGCGCTGTCCGTCTCCGACCTCGACCCCTTCATCGACCTGCTCAACGACCAGTCCGACGCCGATGGCCTGCGCGCGCTGTTCACCACCTGGATCACCGCGCCGCAGCCTGACATCGACGTGCTGGTGCCCGCGGTGCTGGACGGCGCCATCCAGTACATCAGCTCCGGGGCAACGGAATTCGCCGGCGAGGTCAAGACGGTGCTGGAGCTCGGGGAACGCTACCCCGGCGACGCCGGGGTGCTGGCCGCGCTGTTGCTGAACCGCATCACGCTGGCCCCGGGCGAGGCGATCTTCGTGTCGGCCGGCAGCCTGCACACCTACCTGCGCGGTTTCGCCCTGGAGGTGATGGCCAACTCCGACAACGTGTTACGCGGCGGCCTGACCCCCAAGCACGTCGACGTCCCCGAACTGCTACGGGTGCTCGACTTCACCCCGACCACCGAGGAACAGGTGCGCCCCCACGTGCGCCGCGAGGGCTTCGGCCTGATCTACGAGACTCCGGCCGAGGAATTCGCGGTCGCGCTGCTGGAGCTCGACGGCGACTACCTGGGCCACGAGGTCGACGCCTCGTGCAGCCACGAGGGTCCGCAGATCCTGCTGTGCACCGAGGGGTGCACGACGGTGCACGGCAAGTCCGGGTCGCTGACGCTGCAGCGGGGGATGGCCGCCTGGGTGGCGGCCGACGACGCCCCGATCCGGCTGGTCGCGCGCGAGCCCACCAAGCTGTTCAGGGCGACCGTAGGGCTGTAGGGGTGCGCCGGCGATCGCCACGGGCGGCCTGACGGCGTTCGCCCAGCCACAGCCGCAGATTGTGGGCGATCGTGCGGCCGACGATGCGCGGCGGCGGGACCATGTAGAGGCTGTCGAGCAGCGAGAACCGGCGCAAAAACCATTCGGCCAGAACGGGATCGGTCTCGGCGGCCCCGAGGAACTGGTCGAACAGCGCGCCCGAGGGCCGCCACCACCAGGGAATGGGCCCCTTGGTCTCGGCGTGGTGGAAGGTGACGTCGCCGATGGCGTTCATCGTCCACACCGGGAAGGTCGACTTGGCGGTGGCCCGACTGAGTTCGGCGGCCAGCTGGTCGTCGGGCAGTTTCAGCGCGCGACGCAGATGGCCGGCCTGCAGCGAGGTCATCGTCATGCCCTGCCCGAAGGTGGGGTTGAAGCTGGCCACGGCGTCGCCGAGGGGGATGATGCCGGCGGGGAAGCGGTCCAGCTTGTCGTAGCGGCGCCACTTGCTGGCCGGAAAGGCGTGGAACGCCGGCTCGCCGATGGGATCGGCCTGCTTCAGCGCCGCGTTGACGTGGGGCGGGACCAGCTCCTCGGCCAGTTCCAGCATCTCCGGAAACGTCTGCGGCGGCTTGACGTTCGCCACCCCGAACGTCGTCAGCACCCAGGTGCCGTCCTCGTAGCAGAGCATGCCGAGCCCCAGCGACTTGTCGTGCGACGCGCCGGCGACCACTACCTTCTCCGCTATCAAGCCGTCCGGGATGCGAAATTGCTGGGTCGCGTAGTAGATGCCGATGTCGAGGAGGTCTTCCCGCGGGCGCTCGTAGCCCCACTGCGTCAGCCACGTCGGCAGCCGGGTGCCCCTGCCTGCCGCGTCGACGACGAGGTCGGCCGCGACGAATTCCGGATCCTCGCCGTCGACGGGATCCAGCAGCACCCCGGTCACCCGCTGGCGCGCCGGGTCGAACCGCGGTTCGGCCACCGAGCGCCGCACCATCGTGACGTTGTCCGTGTTGCGGACGCGTTTGCGCAGCTGCCACTCCAGGTGCGGCCGGCTGGGCACGTACGCGGTGAATTCGTCACGCAGTGTGTGTCCGGTGCCGAGCACGTGGCCCGCGGCGCCGAGATGAATGCAGTCGGGCCGGTTCTCCAGCATGGGCACGCCCGCGGCCACCATGTCTTCCAGCAGCCCGGGGAAAAGGCTCTCGAACTCCATTGCGCCGCGGGCCATCAGCATGTGCAGGTGCCGGTCCTGCGGAACGGTCGCCCGGCTCGACGGTGTGCTCGGCAACTCGTCGCGCTCGTAGACCGTGACCCGGGAGAACGCATCCGAGAGCACCTGCGCGGCGCACAGCCCGGCGATGCTGCCGCCGATGACCACCGCATGGTCCCTGGTGTTTGCTTTGGTGTCCGCCATCTCGGCAGAGTACCCAGTACTGTGACGGACCAATGGGTCCCCTTCGTAGAGGGAAAGGGCGACGGATGGCCAACCGATGGCGCATGAAGTCGGTCGAACAATCGATCGCCGACACCGACGAGCCAGACACCCGGTTACGCAAGGAATTGACCTGGTTGGACCTGGTCGTCTTCGGGGTTGCCGTGGTGATCGGCGCCGGTATCTTCACCGTCACCGCGTCGACGACCGGTGACATCACCGGCCCGGCGATCTGGATCTCGTTCGTGATCGCGGCGGTCACGTGCGCGCTGGCGGCGCTGTGCTACGCCGAGTTCGCCTCCACGCTGCCGGTCGCCGGCAGCGCCTACACGTTCTCCTACGCCACCTTCGGGGAGTTCCTCGCCTGGATCATCGGCTGGAACCTGCTGCTCGAGTTGGCGATCGGCGCCGCGGTCGTGGCCAAGGGCTGGTCGAGCTACCTGGGCAACGTGTTCGGGTTTGCCGGCGGCACAACGCAGCTCGGTTCGGTCAGCCTGGACTGGGGCGCGCTGCTGATCGTCACCGGGGTTGCCGTGCTGATCGCCCTGGGCACCAAGCTGTCGTCGCGGTTCTCCGCGGTGATCACCGGCATCAAAGTGTCGGTGGTGCTGCTGGTCGTCGTCGTCGGCGCCTTCTACATCAAGGGCTCCAACTATTCGCCGTTCATCCCCAAGCCGGAGGCGGGGCACGAGGCGTCGGGCGTCAACCAGTCGGTGCTGTCGCTGATGACCGGGGCGCACAGCAGCCACTACGGCTGGTACGGGGTGCTGGCGGGAGCGTCGATCGTGTTCTTCGCGTTCATCGGGTTCGACATCGTCGCGACCATGGCCGAGGAGACCAAGCGGCCCCAGCGCGACGTTCCGCGGGGCATCCTGGCGTCGCTGGCGATCGTGACCGTGCTCTACGTGGCGGTCTCGGTGGTGCTGTCCGGGATGGTCTCCTACACCCAGCTCAAGACCATGCCCGGCCACAAGCCGGCCAACCTCGCCACGGCGTTCACCGCGAACGGCATCCATTGGGCCAGCAAGATCATCGCGATCGGGGCGCTGGCCGGATTGACCACCGTGGTGATGGTGCTGATGCTCGGCCAATGCCGCGTGCTGTTCGCGATGGCGCGCGACGGCTTGCTGCCGCGCCAGTTGGCGAAGACCGGCTCCCACGGCACCCCGGTCCGGATCACCGTGCTCGTCGCGGTGGTGGTGGCCGCGACGGCCTCGGTGTTCCCGATCGCCAAGCTCGAGGAGATGGTCAACGTCGGCACGCTGTTCGCGTTCGTCCTGGTCTCGGCCGGCGTGATGGTGTTGCGCCGCACCCGCCCGGACCTGGAGCGGGGCTTCCGCGCCCCGTGGGTGCCGGTCCTGCCGATCGCGTCGATCGCCGCGTGCGTCTGGCTGATGGTCAACCTGACTGCGCTGACCTGGGTGCGGTTCGGCGTCTGGCTGGCGGTCGGCACCGCGATCTATGTCGGCTACGGCTATCGGCACTCCGTGCAGGGCCGCCGCGAGGCGGAGGGCGTCGCACCGCCCGCCCGGGCCGAGCCCGACGCCGTGCCCTAGCGAATCCGTTTACAAAAGCACCTCTTGTGTCTAGACACGAGACGCTGATGGCGATATTGTCAATCTCCAACGTGGTGTGACTCACAAGGAGGTTTGGCATATGACCACACTCGAACGGCAGGCAGACGCCGAGGCGGTGGAGCCGCCCGTCTGGCGGGACAAGAAGCGACGCCTCTGGCTGATGGGACTGATCGCCCCGACGGCGCTCTTCGTGATGCTGCCGATCGTCTGGGGGCTCAACCAGCTCGGCTGGCACGCCGCCGCGCAGGCGCCGCTGTGGATCGGGCCGATCCTCGTCTACGTGCTGCTGCCGATCCTCGACCTGCGCTTTGGGCCCGACGGGCAGAACCCGCCCGACGAGGTGATGGAGCAGCTGGAGAACGACAAGTACTACCGCTACTGCACCTACATCTTCATCCCGTTCCAGTACCTCAGCGTGGTCTTCGGCGCGTACCTGTTCACCGCCTCCAACCTGAGCTGGCTGGGCTATGACGGCGCGCTGGGCTGGGCGGGCAAGCTGGGCGTGGCGCTGTCGGTCGGCGTCCTCGGCGGCGTCGGCATCAACACCGCCCACGAAATGGGCCACAAGAAGGACTCGCTGGAGCGGTGGCTGTCCAAGATCACCCTGGCGCAGACCTGCTACGGCCACTTCTACATCGAGCACAACCGCGGCCACCACGTGCGGGTGTCCACGCCCGAGGACCCCGCGTCGGCCCGTTTCGGGGAGACCTTCTGGGAGTTCCTGCCGCGCAGCGTGTTCGGCAGCCTGCGCTCGTCGCTGCGGCTGGAGGCCCAGCGCCTGCGCCGCCTGGACAAGAACCCGTGGAACCCCGCGACGTACCTGTCCAACGACGTGCTCAACGCGTGGCTGCTGTCGATCGTGTTGTGGGGCGTGCTGATCGCGGTCTTCGGCCCGGCGCTCATCCCGTTCGTCATCATCCAGGCCGTCTTCGGCTTCAGCCTGCTCGAGGCGGTCAACTACCTGGAGCATTACGGGCTGCTGCGGCAGAAGAACGCTAGCGGTCGCTACGAGCGGTGCGCACCGGTGCACAGCTGGAACTCCGACCACGTCGTCACCAACTTGTTCCTGTACCACCTGCAGCGGCACAGCGATCACCACGCCAACCCGACGCGGCGTTACCAGACGCTGCGCAGCATGGCGGGCGCGCCCAACCTGCCCAGCGGGTACGCGTCGATGATCTCGCTGACCTACGTCCCGCCGCTGTGGCGCAAGGTGATGGACCACCGGGTGCTCGAACACTACGACGGCGACATCACCAAGGTGAACATCCACCCGCGGGTGCGTAAGCGGGTGCTGGCCCGCTACGGGGTGAGGGCATGAGCGCCTACCGCTGCCCGGGCTGCGACTACATCTACGACGAGGCGAAAGGCGCTCCGCGGGAAGGCTTTCCCGCGGGCACGCCCTTCGCCGAGATTCCCGACGACTGGTGCTGCCCCGACTGTTCGGTGCGCGAAAAGATCGATTTCCAGGAGACAGGAGCCATCCGATGACCGATTACAAGCTCTTCATCTGCGTGCAGTGCGGATTCGAATACGACGAGGCCAAGGGCTGGCCGGAGGACGGCATCGCGCCCGGGACCCGCTGGGACGACATCCCCGAAGACTGGAGCTGCCCGGACTGCGGCGCGGCGAAATCCGACTTCGAGATGGTCGAGATAGCCCGGGCGTGATCGGCACCAACGGCATGGCCGAAGCGGCTATTGTCGCGCCTGTGAAGCGGATGCCCTACCCCGAGGCGTCGCGCGCCCTGCTGCGCGACTCGGTGCTGGACGCGATGCGCGAGCTGCTGCTGACCCGCGACTGGTCCGCCATCACGCTCTCGGACGTGGCCCGCGCCGCGGGCATCAGCCGGCAGACCATCTACAACGAGTTCGGGTCGCGGCAGGGTCTGGCGCAGGGTTACGCCCTGCGCCTGGCCGACCGGCTGGTCGACGCCGTCCATACCGCCATCGTCGCCAACGTCGGCAAGATCTACGAGGCGTTCCTGCAGGGCTTTCGGGCCTTCTTCGCGGAGTCGGCGGCGGACCCGCTGGTGATCTCGCTGCTGACCGGGGTCGCCAAGCCGGACCTGCTGCAGATCATCACCACCGACAGCGGGCCCATCATCACCCGGGCGTCGGAACGGCTGAGCACGGCGTTCACCCAGAGCTGGGTGGCCACCAGCGACGAGGATGCCGGCGTGCTGGCGCGGGCCATCGTGCGGCTGGCGATGAGCTACGTCTCGATGCCGCCCGAGGCCGACCACGACGTGGCGGCGGACCTCGCGCGGCTGATGACGCCGTTCGCCGAGCGTCACGGCGTCGTCAACGTCCCCTGACGACGGCCGGCGCCTGGGCCGCCGACTACAGTGGCGCAAGAGCGTATACCTAAGCTAAGTAATCCTCTTTCGAACCAAGCCGCAGAAGGAATGGAACTTTAATGACGACGACTGAAAGTTCGCTGACCGCCGACGTCCGCAACGGCATCGACTTCAAGGTCGCCGACCTGTCGCTCGCGGACTACGGTCGCCGGGACATCGAGCTCTCCGAGCAGGAGATGCCAGGTCTGATGTCGCTGCGCCGCGAATACGCCGACGTGCAGCCGCTCAAGGGGGCGCGGATCTCGGGCTCGCTGCACATGACGGTGCAGACCGCGGTCCTCATCGAGACCCTCGTTTCGCTGGGCGCGCAGGTCCGCTGGGCGTCGTGCAACATCTTCTCCACCCAGGACCACGCCGCCGCCGCGGTGGTCGTCGGCCCGTACGGCACGCCCGAGGAGCCCAAGGGTGTTCCGGTGTTCGCCTGGAAGGGCGAGACGCTGGAGGAGTACTGGTGGGCCGCCGAGCAGATGCTGACCTGGCCCGACGAGCCGGCCAATATGATCCTCGACGACGGCGGTGACGCCACCATGCTGGTGCTGCGCGGCGCGCAATACGAGAAGGCCGGCGTGGTGCCGCCCGCCGAGGAGGACGACCCCACCGAATGGAAGGTCTTCCTGGAGCTGCTGCGCAACCGCTTCGAGACCGACAAGGACAAGTGGACCAAGATCTCCGAGTCGGTCAAGGGTGTCACCGAGGAGACCACCACCGGCGTGCTGCGCCTGTACCAGTTCGCCGCGGCCGGTGACCTGGCGTTCCCGGCGATCAACGTCAACGACTCGGTGACCAAGTCCAAGTTCGACAACAAGTACGGCTGCCGGCACTCGCTGATCGACGGGATCAACCGCGGCACCGACGTGCTGATCGGCGGCAAGAAGGTGCTGGTCTGCGGCTACGGCGACGTCGGCAAGGGCTGCGCCGACTCGGTCAAGGGTCAGGGCGCGCGCGTCGTCGTCACGGAGATCGACCCGATCAACGCGCTGCAGGCCCTGATGGAGGGCTACGACGTCGAGACGGTCGAGGACGCGATCGGCACCGCCGACATCGTCATCACCGCCACCGGCAACAAGGACATCATCACCCTCGAGCACATGAAGGCGATGAAGGACTACGCCGTCCTCGGCAACATCGGGCACTTCGACAACGAGATCCAGGTCGCCCAGCTGGAGCGCTCCGGCGCGACCAAGACCAACATCCGGCCGCAGGTCGATGTGTGGACGTTCCCCGACAGCGGCAAGTCGATCATCCTGCTCTCCGAGGGCCGGCTGCTGAACCTGGGCAACGCCACCGGCCACCCGTCGTTCGTGATGAGCAACAGCTTCTCCAACCAGGTGATCGCGCAGATCGAGCTGTGGACCAAGAACGACGAGTACGACAACGAGGTGTACCGGCTGCCCAAGCACCTCGACGAGAAGGTGGCCCGCATCCACGTGGAGGCGCTCGGCGGAAAGCTGACCAAGCTGACCAAGGAGCAGGCCGAGTACATCGGCGTCGACGTCGACGGTCCCTACAAGGCCGACCACTACCGCTACTGAGTCATTGCTGGCCCGCCGAGCGTCGCGCCAGCGCGGCGTTCGGCGTCGCGCTTAGGCTGGCGCCGTGCTGATCGCGATCGAAGGGGTTGACGGCGCGGGCAAGCGGACGCTGTCCGACGGCTTGCGCAGGGCTTTCGAGGCGACCGGGAAGTCGGTGGCGATCATGGCCTTCCCCCGCTACGGGAAATCGGTGACCGCCGACGTCGCGGCCGAGGCCCTGCACGGCGACCACGGGGACCTGTCGTCGTCGGTCTACGGGATGGCGATGCTGTTCGCGCTCGACCGGGCGGGCGCCGTCGACGAGATCGAGGCGCTGCGCCGCGACCACGACGTCGTGATCCTGGATCGCTACGTCGCCTCGAACGCGGCCTACAGCGCCGCGCGCCTGCACCAGGACGCGGGCGGGCCGGCGGTCGAGTGGGTGCGGCGGCTGGAATATGAGCGGCTGGGCCTGCCGTCGCCCGACTGGCAGTTGCTGCTCGGAGTGCCGGTCGAGCTCGCCGCGCGGCGCGCCCGGCACCGGGCCGAGCACGAGCCGGGGCGGGCCCGGGACAGCTACGAACGCGACGACGGCCTCCAGCAGCGCACCGGCGCCGTCTACGCCGGACTCGCCGAAGCGGACTGGGGCGGCCGGTGGCTGGTGGTCGACGCGGACGTCGATCCTGGCCGGTTGGCCGTCTCTTTGGACGCCGGTTAGCACAATTTGGTCTCGATTCGCCCTTATCGGGGAAGAAACACCCGTGTGGTGTCCGAGTTTTGTCCCGATCTGGTGACACCATGGACTCCATGAGGCAAAGGATTCTCGTCGTCGATGACGACGCTTCGCTCGCCGAGATGCTCACCATCGTGCTGCGTGGGGAGGGTTTCGACACCGCGGTCATCGGTGACGGCACCCAGGCCCTGACTGCGGTGCGCGAACTGCGCCCCGATCTGGTGTTGTTGGACCTGATGCTGCCGGGCATGAATGGCATCGACGTCTGTCGCGTGCTGCGCGCCGATTCGGGCGTCCCGATCGTGATGCTCACGGCCAAGACCGACACCGTGGACGTGGTCCTCGGCCTCGAGTCGGGCGCCGACGACTACATCATGAAGCCGTTCAAGCCCAAGGAGCTGGTGGCCCGGGTGCGGGCGCGGCTGCGGCGCAACGACGACGAGCCGGCCGAGATGCTGTCCATCGCCGACGTGGAGATCGACGTGCCGGCCCACAAGGTGACGCGCAACGGCGAGCAGATCTCCCTGACGCCGCTCGAGTTCGACCTGCTGGTCGCGTTGGCGCGCAAACCGCGGCAGGTGTTTACTCGTGATGTGCTGCTCGAACAGGTGTGGGGCTACCGGCACCCGGCGGACACCCGCCTGGTGAACGTGCATGTCCAGCGTCTGCGGGCCAAGGTTGAGAAGGACCCGGAGAACCCGACCGTGGTGCTGACCGTTCGAGGAGTGGGATACAAGGCCGGACCTCCGTGATCCGGGAGCGTCCTTGATTTGGCGCTCGCCGCGACGGACTAGGAGCCGCTGGGGGCGTTCGGGTCCCATGACCCGCGGCATGGGTGCGGTGAGTCGCGCCGTTGCCGTCGCGTGGCGCCGGTCGTTGCAGCTGCGCGTGGTCGCGCTGACGCTCGGAATGTCACTGGCGGTGATTCTCGCGCTCGGCTTCGTGCTGACTTCTCAGGTCACCAATCGGGTGCTCGACGTCAAGGTCAAGGCGGGCATCGAACAGATCGAGCGGGCGCGCACCACCGTCGGCGGGATCGTCAGCGGCGAGGAAACCCGCTCCCTGGACAGCAGCCTGCAACTGGCCCGCAACACGCTGACGTCCAAGACCGACCCCGCGTCGGGCGCCGGGTTGGCCGGCGCGTTCGACGCGGTGCTGATCGTGCCGGGCGATGGGCCGCGCGCGGCGTCCACGGCCGGACCCGTAGACCAGGTGCCCAATTCGCTGCGCGGCTTCGTCAAGGCCGGGCAGGCGTCCTACCAGTACGCGACCGTACACACCGACGGCTTCTCCGGGCCGGCGCTGATCATGGGCACCCCCGCCTCTTCGCAGGTGGCCAACCTGGAGCTGTACCTGATCTTCCCGCTGAAGAACGAGCAGGCCACCATCACGCTGGTCCGCGGCACGATGATCACCGGCGGCGCCGTGCTGCTGGTGCTGCTCGCCGGGATCGCCCTGCTGGTGTCCCGCCAGGTGGTGGTGCCGGTGCGGTCGGCGTCGCGGATCGCCGAACGGTTCGCCGAGGGGCACCTGTCCGAACGGATGCCGGTGCGCGGCGAGGACGACATGGCCCGGCTCGCGGTGTCGTTCAACGACATGGCGGAGAGCCTGTCCCGCCAGATCACCCAGCTCGAGGAGTTCGGCAACCTGCAGCGCCGGTTCACCTCAGACGTCAGCCACGAACTCCGCACGCCGCTGACCACGGTCCGGATGGCCGCCGACCTCATCTATGACCACAGCGCCGACCTCGACCCCACCCTGGCGCGCTCCACCGAGCTGATGGTCAACGAACTCGACCGGTTCGAGTCGCTGCTCAACGACCTGCTGGAGATCTCCCGCCACGACGCGGGCGTGGCCGAATTGTCCGTCGAGGCGGTGGATTTGCGAAGCACCGTGCAAAGCGCGCTCGGCAATGTCGGCCACCTGGCCGAGGACGCCGGCATCGAGCTGCTCGTCGACCTGCCCGACGAGGAGGTGATCGCCGAGGTGGACACCCGGCGGGTGGAGCGGATCCTGCGCAACCTGATCGCCAACGCCATCGACCACGCCGAACACAAGCCGGTGCAGATCCGGATGGGCGCCGACGAGGACACCGTCGCGGTCACCGTCCGCGACTACGGGGTGGGGCTGCGGCCGGGCGAGGAGAAGCTGGTGTTCAGCCGGTTCTGGCGGGCCGACCCCTCGCGGGTGCGCCGGTCGGGCGGCACCGGCCTGGGCCTGGCGATCAGCGTCGAGGACGCCCGCCTGCACCAGGGCCGGCTGGAGGCGTGGGGCGAGCCCGGCGAGGGCTCGTGCTTCCGGCTCACGCTGCCGCTGGTCCGCGGGCACAAGGTCACCACCAGCCCGCTGCCCATGAAACCCATCCCGCCGACCGCCAACACCGGCCCGCAACCCAAAGACCGTTCGCGGCAACGCGAACACGCGGAGAGGAGCGGATGATGCGCCGGCTGCTGGGCCTGCTGATGCTGGCCTTGCTGCTGGCCGGTTGCGCGGGCGTGCCCAGCTCGTCGGCGCCGCAGGCCATCGGCACGGTCGAGCGACCCGCGCCGTCGAACCTGCCCAAGCCGACCCCCGGCATGGACCCCGACGTCCTGCTGCGCGAATTCCTCAAGGCCACAGCCGATCCCGCGAACCGACACCTGGCGGCCCGCCAGTTCCTCACCCAGTCGGCGTCCAACGCCTGGGACGACGCCGGTAGCGCCCTGCTGATCGACCACGTGGTGTTCGTGGAAACCCGTGCCGCCGAACGGGTTTCGGCGAACATGCGGGCCGACATCCTGGGGTCGCTGTCGGACATGGGGGTGTTCGAGACCGCCGAGGGGGTGCTGCCCGACCCCGGCCCGATCGAGTTGGTCAAGACCTCGGGCGGGTGGCGGATCGACCGCCTGCCCAACGGGGTGTTCCTGGACTGGCAGCAGTTCCAGTCGACGTACAAGCGCAACACGCTCTACTTCGCCGACCCGACCGGCAAGACGGTGGTGCCCGATCCGCGCTACGTGGCGGTGGCCGACCACGACCAATTGGCGACCGAGCTGGTCTCCAAGCTGATCGGCGGGCCGCGCCCCGAGATGGCGCACACGGTGCGCAACCTGCTCGCCCCGCCGCTGCGGCTGCGCGGGCCGGTGACCCGGGCCGACGGCGGCAAGAACGGGATCGGGCGCGGTTACGGGGGCGCGCGCATCGACCTGGAGAAGCTGTCCACCACCGACCCGCACAGCAGGGCTTTGCTTGCCGCGCAGATCATTTGGACGCTGGCGCGGGCCGACATCAGGGGCCCGTACGTGATCAACGCCGACGGCGCCCCGCTCGACGACCGGTTCGCGGAGGGCTGGACGACGTCCGACGTCGCCGCCACCGACCCGGGCGTCGCCGACGGCGCGGGCGCCGGGCTACATGCGCTGGTGAACGGGTCGCTGGTCTCCCTGGACGGCCAGCACTTCGCCAACGTGCCCGGGGCCTTCGGGCGGATGGGCGACCAGACCGGCGCCGCGCTGTCGCGCAGCGGGCGACAGGTCGCGTCCGTCGTCACCCTGCACCGCGGCGCGCCCGATGAGGCGGCCTCGCTGTGGATCGGCGACCTGGGCGGCGAGGCGGTCCAGTCCGCCGACGGGCACGGCCTGACGCGGCCCAGCTGGTCGCTGGACGATGCCGTGTGGGTGGTGGTGGACGGCAACAACGTTTTGCGCGCGATCCAAGAACCGGCGTCGGGGCAGCCCGCCCGCATTCCCGTCGATTCCGTCGCCGTGTCCACCCGCTTCCCGGGTCCGATCACCGACCTGCAGCTGTCCCGCGACAGCACGCGCGCCGCGATGGTGATCGGTGGCCAGGTGATCCTGGCCAGCGTCGAGCAGACCCAGGCCGGCCAGTACGCCCTGGCCTACCCGCGGCGGCTCGGCTTCGGGCTGGGCAACTCGGTGGTGTCGCTGTCCTGGCGCACCGGTGACGACATCGTGGTGACCCGCACGGACGCCAGCCATCCGGTGTCGTACGTCAACCTCGACGGGGTGAACTCCGACGCGCCGTCCCGGGGTCTGCAGATGCCGGTGCTGACGGTCGCCGCCAACCCGTCGACGGTCTACGTCGGGGCTCCCCAAGGGGTGCTGCAGTATTCGGCGGCCGCCGCCGAAAGCCAGCAGGGGTGGTCGGAGGTGCCGGGCCTGATGGTGTTCGGGGCGGCGCCGGTCCTGCCTGGCTAGTGGCGATCGCGAGCGCGGCGGAGCCGGGCGTGGCGGGTCGCCACCATCACCCCGGTTGTCGGTCCCGCCGGCGACACTGACCCCGTGCTGGATCTCATCCTGCCGCTGCAGTGCGGCGGCTGCGGGGCGCCGTCGACCCGTTGGTGCGCCGCCTGCACACGGGAGCTATCGGTGGCCGCCGACCAACCCCATGTGGTGACCCCGCGCGTCGATCCGCAGGTGCCGGTGTTCGCGCTCGGCCGCTACGCGGGCGCCCGCCGCCAGGCGATCTTGGCGCTCAAGGAGCACGGCCGCACGGATCTCGTCGGGCCGTTGGCGGGGGCGCTGGCCGCCGGTGTGCACCGGCTGCTGTCCTGGGGCATCGTCGAGCTCCCGCTGACCGTCGTGCCGGCCCCGACGCGCCGTTCGGCGGCGCGCCGACGCGGCGGCGACCCGGTCACCCGGCTCGCGCGCGCGGCGGTGGCCGGCCATCCCGCGATCGCCGTCGCCCCGGCGCTGCGGATGAGGGCGCTGGTGCGCGACTCGGTGGGCCTGGGCACCGCGGCCCGCGAGCGCAACGTCGCGGGCCGGGTGCGGCTGCGGCGCGCGGCGCCGCCCACCGAGGTCTTGATCGTCGACGACATCGTCACCACCGGGGCCACGGCACGGGAGTCGGTGCGGGTACTGCGGGCGGCGGGGGTCCGGGTCACCGCAGTGCTGACGGTCGCGGCCGCGTGAGGCTGTGCGGTCGCCAAGAGTATGTGAAGAACTCGCAACAGCTCCGCGAAATCAGTGGCATGGCGAGGCGAACAAGAGCTAACGTCGAGAACAACGTTAATCGACTCACTGGTCTGACTCACTGGTCGCGACATTCCCAGGTTGAGACCCCACTCGCGGGAAGGGGTGAGTATTCGACACCTTGCATCGGCGAGCAGCCTGCAGCGGTGATTCAGGTGAAAAGACCCGCTCTCCCCACCTCGTCGGCGCGTCGTCAGCAAGCCGGGCACGCAGGGCGCGTGCGACGTGAAAGAGAAACGAGTTGTCACGTATGTCAAGGCTATCCGTGGATTCCGGTCAAATTCTCGACCAACCGCCGACGCAAACCGACGGCCAAGTTCAACCGATGACCAACGCCGAAGTCGTCTTCAAGGGCCGCAACGTAGAAATCCCCGACCACTATCGGGTGTACGTCTCCCAGAAACTCGCCCGCCTCGAGCGGTTCGATCGCTCCATCTATCTCTTCGATGTCGAGCTCAAGCACGCGCCCAACCGGCGACAGCGCAAATCGTGTCAACGCGTCGAGATCACCGCCCGCGGCCGCGGGCCGGTAAGCCGGGCGGAGGCCTGCGCCGACAGCTTCTACGCGGCATTCGAGTCCGCGGTCGACAAGCTGGAGAACCGGCTGCGCCGCGCCAAGGATCGCCGCAAGGTCCACTACGGCGACAAGACGCCGGTGTCGCTGGCCGCCGCCACCGCGGTCGTGCCGCCGCCGGCGCAGGAACGTGCGCCCGAACCGCCGGCCGGGCATGACGGCGCCGAGGCCGGCCACGAGCCCGGTCGGATCGTGCGGACCAAGGAACACCCGGCTACGCCGATGACGGTCGACGACGCGCTCTACGAGATGGAGCTCGTCGGGCACGACTTCTTCCTCTTCCACGACAAGCAGACCGAGCGGCCCTGCGTGGTCTACCGGCGGCACGCCTACGACTACGGGCTGATCAGGCTCTCCTGAGGTACGACGGCCATCACGGCGTCGTCACCTACGATGGGAGTCGCCTTAAGAGAAGAGACTCCTAACCAACAGGGGACATAGCTGTGCTGTCGAAGTTGCTGCGCCTTGGCGAAGGTCGCATGCTCAAGCGTCTCAAGCGGGTGGCTGACTACGTCAACACCCTGTCCGACGAGGTCGAAAAGCTGACCGACGCGGAGCTGCGGGCCAAGACCGACGAGTTCAAGAAGCGGCATGCCGACGGCGAAAGCCTCGACGACCTGCTGCCCGAGGCCTTCGCGGTGGCCCGCGAGGCGGCCTGGCGGGTGCTCGACCAGCGCCCGTTCGACGTGCAGGTGATGGGCGCGGCGGCGCTGCACTTCGGCAACGTGGCGGAGATGAAGACCGGTGAGGGCAAGACCCTGACCTCGGTGTTGCCGGCCTACCTCAACGGCATCGGCGGCAAGGGCGTGCACGTCGTCACCGTCAACGACTACCTGGCCAAACGCGACAGCGAGTGGATGGGCCGCGTGCACCGCTTCCTCGGTCTCGAGGTCGGCGTGATCCTCGCCCAGATGACCCCCGACGAGCGCCGGGTGGCGTATGCCGCCGACATCACCTACGGCACCAACAACGAATTCGGCTTCGACTACCTGCGCGACAACATGGCGCATTCGCTCGACGACCTGGTGCAGCGCGGGCACAACTTCGCCATCGTCGACGAGGTCGACTCCATCCTGATCGACGAGGCCCGCACCCCGCTGATCATCTCCGGCCCCGCCGACGGCGCCTCCAACTGGTACCTCGAGTTCGCCCGGCTGGCGCCGCTGATGGAAAAGGACGTCCACTACGAGGTCGACCTGCGCAAGCGCACCGTCGGCGTGCACGAACTGGGTGTGGAGTTCGTCGAAGACCAGCTCGGCATCGACAACCTCTACGAGGCCGCCAACTCGCCGCTGGTCAGCTACCTCAACAACGCGCTGAAGGCCAAGGAGCTGTTCAACCGCGACAAGGACTACATCGTCCGCGACGGCGAGGTGCTGATCGTCGACGAGTTCACCGGCCGCGTGCTCTACGGCCGCCGCTACAACGAGGGCATGCACCAGGCCATCGAGGCCAAGGAGCACGTCGAGATCAAGGCCGAGAACCAGACGCTGGCCACCATCACGCTGCAGAACTACTTCCGGCTCTACGACAAGCTCGCCGGCATGACCGGTACCGCCCAGACCGAGGCGGCCGAGCTGCACGAGATCTACAAGCTGGGCGTGGTGCCCATCCCGACCAACAAGCCGATGGTCCGCACCGACCAGTCCGACCTCATCTACAAGACCGAGGAGGCCAAGTACATCGCGGTGGTCGACGACGTCGTCGAGCGTTACGAGAAGGGCCAGCCCGTCCTGATCGGTACCACCAGCGTCGAGCGCTCCGAGTACCTGTCGCGCCAGTTCCAGAAGCGCCGCGTCCCGCACAACGTGCTCAACGCCAAGTACCACGAGCAGGAGGCGGGCATCGTCGCCGTGGCGGGCCGCCGCGGCGGGGTCACGGTGGCGACCAACATGGCCGGCCGCGGTACCGACATCGTGCTGGGCGGCAACGTCGACTTCCTCACCGACCAGCGGCTGCGCGAGCGCGGCCTCGACCCGGTGGAGACGCCCGAGGAGTACGAGGCGGCCTGGCACGAGGAGCTGCCCAAGGTCAAGGAGGAGGCCGGCAAGGAGGCCGCCGAGGTGGTCGAGGCCGGCGGCCTGTACGTGCTGGGCACCGAGCGGCACGAGTCGCGGCGCATCGACAACCAGCTGCGCGGCCGCTCCGGCCGCCAGGGCGACCCGGGCGAGTCCCGCTTCTATCTGTCACTGGGCGACGAGCTCATGCGCCGGTTCAACGGCGCCGCGCTGGAGGCGATGCTCAACCGGCTCAACCTGCCCGACGACGTGCCCATCGAAGCCAAGATGGTCACCCGCGCGATCAAGAGTGCCCAGACACAGGTCGAGCAGCAGAACTTCGAGGTCCGCAAGAACGTCCTCAAGTACGACGAGGTGATGAACCAGCAGCGCAAGGTGATCTACGCCGAGCGCCGCCGCATCCTGGAGGGCGAGAACCTCAAGGAGCAGGCGCTGGACATGGTCCGCGACGTGGTCACCGCCTACGTTAACGGTGCGACCGCCGACGGCTACGCCGAGGACTGGGACCTCGAGGCGTTGTGGACCGCGCTCAAGACCCTGTACCCGGTCGGCATCGACCACGAGACGTTGATGCGCGTGGACGCCGACTCCGACCGCGACGACCTCACCCGCGAGGAGCTGCTCGACGAGCTGCTCAAGGACGCCGAACGGGCTTATGCCGCAAGGGAAGCCGAGCTGGAAGAGATCGCCGGCGAGGGCGCGATGCGCCAGCTGGAACGCAACGTGTTGCTCAACGTCATCGACCGCAAGTGGCGCGAGCACCTCTACGAGATGGACTACCTCAAGGAAGGCATCGGGCTGCGTGCGATGGCGCAGCGCGACCCGCTGGTGGAGTACCAGCGCGAGGGCTACGACATGTTCATGGCGATGCTCGACGGCATGAAAGAGGAGTCGGTCGGATTTCTGTTCAACGTCACGGTCGAGGCGGTGCCCACCCCACAGGTCGCGCCGGTGGAAACGCCGGAGGGGCTCAAGGATCTGGGAACCGCGGCGGACCAGGGCGAGGCCGCCCCGCCCCCGCGGGAAGAGCCGCCAACCCAGTTACGCGCCAAGGGGATTGACAACGAGGCGCCGGCGATGACCTACTCCGGCCCGTCGGAGGACGGCTCGGCGCAGGTGCAACGCAACGGCGGCGACGGTCAGCGGACGCCGGCGGGCGTGGCGGGCGGCGGTTCCCGGCGCGAGCGCCGCGCGGCCGCCAGGCAGCAAGGCCGCGGCGCCAAGCCGCCGAAGTCGGTCAAGCGCCGCTAGCGCGCGCCTTTCTCGCCGAGTGTGCGGCTAGCTTCACGCTCGGCGCCGAAGGTGCGGCTCGCTTCACGCTCGCCACGGCCCGGGGATTTGAGGCAGTCGCCCCATGCGTCGACGGCACCCCCGCGCGCACGATTCCCGCATGATCACATCGCCTTTGGCGGCCGCCACGGCCGTCCTGCAGAACCCCCGCCTGCCGTCCGGAGACGACGAACGGTTCGTCGGCTTCGGCGTGATGGGCCTTCCGTTCGCCAGCGGACACTATCTGGCGTTGCGGGTATTTCCGGCCACGTCGTTTTCGCCCGGCTACCGGTCGGTGTGGCACCGCGACCCCGACGGGGCGTGGACCTTCTACGCGACGACACCGGGCCCGCAGAGCTGCGCCCGGTTCTTCAGCTCGGCGACGCCCAACGATGCGGTGCAGTGCGACATCGACGTCGCCTGGGTCACCCCGTGGTCGCTGTTCGTCGAGATCCCGGGATTGCTGGCCTGGCACATCGATATCGGCACCACCGCGTCCACCCGACTGATGAGCACGGTCGGCGGGCGGTTGCCGGCGCGGGCGTGGACCAACCGCGCGCTGCTGGCCGCCCTCGGCCGGGCCGCGGGCCCGACGCTGCGGGCCGGCCGGGTCCGCCTGTCCGGCACCGCGCCCAACGGGCAGCGGTTCATGATCGCCCCGGCGCAAGTGTGGGCGGTGGCGGGTTCGCGCGCGGCATGGCGCGGGGTGGACCTCGGGCTGGTCGGGCCGCTGCCGCACCAACCGCGGCTGGCCGGTTTCCGGCCGCCGCAGCGCGGCCTGTTCGTGGTGGGTTCGGGCCATTTCGAAACCTTCGACGCCGGCCGCCATCACGCCGTCGGACGCACTGTGCCAATCGGCTGACCGCGGACCGATGAGCTGGGCACAATGAGGCCCATGTCGGAGCCCGAACTGCCGACCCGGGCGGAGCTGCTGGCCGCGCTGTCGGTGGCGATCGACCTGGGTTTGGGCCAGCCCGCCGAGCACATGCTCCGGGCGGCGCTGATCGCGACCAGGCTTGCCGACCGGCTCGGGCTCGACACCGACGAACGGGATTGCACCTATTACACGACCCTGATCATGTGGATCGGCTGTCACGCCGACTCCCACGAATACGCGCGGTGGTTCGGCGACGACATCGCCGTGCGCCACGACTCGTATCTCGTCGACTGGTCCGGGCTGCCCTACCTGCGGTTCCTGGCCGGCAACGTGGGGCGCGGCCAGCCGCTGACGCACCGATTGAGCGTCATGGCAACGCTTTTCGCCAACGCGCGCGGCCACATCTCCCGCCTGATCCACTCGCATTGCACCTCGGCGGCCGTCCTGGCCGACCGAATGGGGCTGGGGCCCGACGTGCAGGCGGCCGTGGCGTTCGCCTTCGAGCGCTACGACGGCGGCGGGTTGCCCGCAGGCGCCCGGGGCGACGAGATCCCGATCCAGATGCGCATCGCTCAGCTGGCCGACATGGTCGAGGTGCACCATCGCACCTACGGCGTCGCGGGGGCCGAGGCCATGGTGCGTGATCGGCGCGGCGGGCAATTCGACCCCCAGGTCGCCGACGCCTTCCTGCGTCACGGCGAGCAGATCCTGGCCGGCCCGCAGGCCGGCGACTCCTGGGCCGCGGCACTGGCCGCCGCGCCCGATCGGGATCAGCGGCTCGACGACCGGTCGCTGGACGCCCTGCTCGTCGCCCTCGGCGACTTCGTCGACCTGAAATGCCCGTTCACCCTTGGGCATTCGCGCGCGGTCGCCCGGCTCGCCGGCGACGCCGCGCGGGCCGCGGGCGTCGACGCCGACGCGGTGGCCCTGACGCGACGCGCGGGTCACGTCCACGACCTGGGCCGCATCGGGGTGTCGAACCAGATCTGGTCCCGGGAGGGGCCGCTGACGGCCTCGGAATTCGAACGCGTGCGGCTGCACCCGTATCTGACGGTCCGCATCCTCAACCAGGTGCCCGGCCTGCGGCAGCTCGCGGAGGTCGCGGGCAATCACCATGAATGCCTGGACGGTTCGGGGTATCCGCGTGGGCTCGCCGGCTCCGCGCTCGGTCTGCCGGACCGGATCCTGGCCGCCGCGGTCTGCTATCAGTCCGCCTGCGAGCCCAGGCCGTATCGCGAGCAGATGTCGCCGGACGCGGCGGCCAGGCGGCTGCGCGGCCGGGCGCAGGCCGGTGAACTGGAATCGGTCGCCGTCGAAGCGGTGCTGCACGCGGCCGGTCAACCCGCGCAGCGGCCCAAAATGCGGCCGGACGGGTTGACCCCCAGGGAGATCGAAGTGCTGTGCCTGGTCGCGCGCGGCGCCTCCAACAAGGACATCGCGGCGTCGCTGGTGATCAGCGAGAAGACCGCCCGCAACCACGTCGAGCGCACCTACGCCAAGATCGGCGTTTCGAACCGCATCGGCGCCAGCATGTACGCGCTGCGCAACGGACTGGTCAAAAATACCTAGTGCCCCGCCCGGGGAAGATGAGGCAAACGACCTATGGTCGAGCGCTCGCACGCGGCGGACACTTAGCCCATGAAGCGATATCTGACGCTTGGTTACGGCGCCGCGGCGTACCTGCTCTTCCTCGCGGCCTTCCTGTATCTCATCGGTTTCGTGGGCAATTTCGCGGTGCCCCGAAGCGTCGATCATGGGCTCGCCGCGCCCATCGCCCAGGCCATCCCGATCAACGCGGTCCTGGTCACCCTCTTCGGGGTGCAGCACAGCGTGATGGCCCGGCCCGCGTTCAAGCGGTGGTGGGCACGCTTCGTGCCGTCGTCGATCGAGCGCAGCACCTACGTGGTGTTCTCGAGCGTCGTGCTCGCCCTGATGTACTGGCAATGGCGGACGATGCCGACGGTCGTCTGGGAGGTGCGGATGCCGGCGGCCCGCGCGCTGCTGTGGGCGCTGTTCTGGCTCGGCTGGGCGATCGCGCTGCTGGCGACGTTCCTGATCAACCACTTCGACCTGTTCGGGCTCCGGCAGGTGTATCTGGCGTCGCGCCAACAGCCTTACACCAGCGTCGAATTCCGCGTCCGGCTCCTCTACCGCGTGGTGCGGCACCCCCTGATGCTCGGGATGGGCATCGCGTTCTGGGCCGCGCCCGTCATGACGGCCGGGCATCTGTTGTTCTCGGTCGGCATGACGCTCTACATCCTGGTCGCCACCCAGCTGGAGGAGCGGGACCTGGTCGCGTCGCTGGGCCACCAATACCTCGATTACCGCCGCGAGGTGTCGATGCTTGTGCCTATTCCGCGACGCCGAGCTGCGGGGATGGCGCGGCAGGGCTGAGTCTCTAGCAGTTCCGTAGGAGGTCGGCGATCCGGCGCCCGCGCCCCCGTCCCACCTGTCAGGATTGACGGTATGGATGTCAAGGAGGTGCTGCTGCCGGGCGTCGGTCTTCGCTACGAGTTCACCGATCACAAGGGCGACCGCATCGGCATCATCGCCCGGCGAGGCGGCGATTTCGAGGTCGTCGTCTACGCCCGGGAGGATCCCGACGAGGCCCGCCCGCTCCTGCACCTCAGCGAGGAAGAGGCCGAGGTGGTGGCCGCGATCCTCGGGGCGCCCCGGATCGCCGAGCGGTTCACCGAACTGGCCCGGGAAATACCCGGGCTCGAGACCGGGCAGGTTCACATCCTGGCCGGCAGCCCGTTCGTCGACCACCCCTTGGGCGACACCCACGCCCGCACCCGCACCGGCGCCTCCATCGTCGCGATCGTGCGCAACGACGAAGTGCTCGCATCGCCCGGGCCGGCCGAAATGCTCCATGCCCGAGACGTTTTGATCGTCATCGGAACCCAGGACGGCATCGCCGGCGTCGAGCAGATAATCGACAAAGGCTGAGCCGGTGCAAATTTCGTGGGCGCTGCTGCTACAGCTCGGCGCCCTCCTGGCCACGCTGGCCGTATTGGGCGCCGCGGCACGACGATTCGCTTTGTCGCCGATACCGGTCTACCTGCTCGCGGGCCTGTCCCTCGGTAAGGGCGGCATCCTGCCGTTGGACGCGGGCGGCCAGTTCATCACGACGAGCGCGCCCATCGGCGTCGTGCTGCTGCTGCTGACCCTGGGCCTGGAGTTCTCCGCAGCCGAGTTCGCCACCAGCCTGCGCCACCACCTGCCGTCGGCGGGCGTCGACATCGTGCTCAACGCGGCGCCCGGCGCGGTCGCGGGCTGGCTGCTCGGACTGGACGGCGTCGCGATCCTGTGCCTGGCCGGCGTCACCTACATCTCCTCGTCCGGTGTGATCGCGCGCCTGCTGGAGGACCTGCACCGCCTCGGTAACCGGGAGACGCCGGCGGTGCTGTCCGTGCTGGTGCTCGAGGACTTCGCGATGGCGGCCTACCTGCCGCTGTTCGCCGTGCTCGCCGCGGGCGGCGGGTGGCTGCACGCGGTCGGCGGCATGGTGGTGGCGGTGGCCGCGCTGCTGGCGGCGTTCGCCGCGTCCTACCGCTGGGGCCACCACGTGGGACGGCTGGTCGAACACCCCGACTCCGAACAGCTGCTGCTCCGCGTGCTCGGCATCACCCTGATCGTGGCGGCGTTGGCCGAGTCCCTGCACGCATCCGCCGCCGTGGGCGCGTTCCTGGTGGGGCTGACGCTGACCGGCGAGACGGCGGAACGCGCCCGTCAGGTGCTGGGCCCCCTGCGGGACCTGTTCGCCGCGATCTTCTTCCTGGCGATCGGCTTTTCGGTCGACCCGCACGCGCTGATCCCGATGCTTCCGGCGGCGCTGATACTGGCCGCGGTGACGGCGGCGACCAAGGTGGCCACCGGGATCTTCGCCGCCCGGCGCGACGGGGTGGCGCGGCGCGGGCAGCTGCGGGCGGGCACGGCGCTCGTCGCCCGCGGCGAATTCTCGCTGATCATCATCGGCTTGGCCGGCACGTCGATCCCCGCGGTCGCCGCGCTGGCGACGTCGTACGTGTTCGTCATGGCGATTCTGGGTCCAGTGCTCACCCGCTACACGCCGGCGGCCCGCTGACGCCCGCGGCCGGGCCTTGATCACCGGCGGTCAACCGATGTGGAGGGCCACCACCAGCCACCGGGCGCCGGCGTCGGCGGGCATCCGCTCGACACGGCAGGCGATGGCGTGGACCCGGTTCCCCCGGCTGTAGGAGCCGGACACCTCGGCGGCGGCATCCGGGTCCCGATGACCGGCCGGCTGCAGCCGCACCCGGCGCAACACCGCGGCGCCCGCGCGCCCGGTGGCCGACTGACTCACCGCGACAACGGAATCCACCAGGCTGGGCGTCAGCAAGGGGCGCAGTTGCGCGGCCGGTCGGCGGCGGTCGATGACCTCCAGCACCCGGCGCAGCGCAGCGTCGGCGAACGCCGCCGCCTGGCGCATCTGCGGCGACGTGGCCGCGCGGACCGGCTCCGCGGGTTGCCGCCCGGGCGGGTAGGGGCGGGGGCCGCGGCGGCGCAGCGGTGCCCGCGCCGATGGCCGGCACGCCGGAACGCTCGGCGGGACGTCTTGCGGGGGAGGCTCGTAGTCGACGACGGGCAGGACGGCGAAGGCGTCGGACGGACCCGCGACAGGACTGCTGTTCACCACGCACTCTCCAACTCTTCGGTCGAACCGTGAGCCCGCTGGAGAGGGGCAGGCAGTGGTCATCATGGCACAACCGCGGCCCGCGCGTACCCGCGCTCGGCCGGGACCCGTCGAGACGATTACCGTGGGCGGGGCATCTCCTTAAGTAACAGGGCGATGATTCGACGAGGAGGACTGCGCCCTTATGGTGACCCGGCTGTCCCCATCGGACGCGTCGTTTTTTCGGCTGGAAAACACGGCCACCCCGATGTACGTCGGATCGCTGTCGATCCTGCGCAAGCCGCGCGCGGGATTGAGCTATGAGACGCTGCTGGCCACCGTCGAACAACGGCTGCCGCAGATCCCGCGCTACCGGCAGAAGGTCCGGGAGGTCCGGGTCGGTTCGGCCCGCCCGGTGTGGGTCGACGACGCCGACTTCGACATCACCTATCACGTGCGGCGCTCCGCGTTGCCGTCGCCGGGCAGCGACGAACAGCTGCACGAGCTGATCGCCCGCCTGGCCGCCCGGCCGCTGGACAAGACGCGGCCGCTGTGGGAGATGTATCTGGTCGAGGGCCTGGCCAAGAACCGGGTCGCCCTCTACACGAAGTCGCATCAAGCCTTGATCAACGGCATGGCGGCGCTCGAGATCAACCACGTCATCGCCGACCGCACCAGGCGTCCCCCGGCGCTGCCCGAGGACATCTGGGTCCCGGAGCGCGACCCGGGTAACGCGCGGCTGATTTTCGGCGCCATCGGCGACTGGTTCGTGGGGCCGGGCACCCAGCTGCAGGCCGTCGGGTCGGCCGTCGGCGGCCTGGTGACCAACCATGGCGAGCTCCTCGCGGCCGGCCGGCGGGTCGTCGATTTCGCGCGGGCGGTGGCGCGCGGCACCGCGCCGAGCAGCCCGCTCAACGCCACGGTCTCGCGCCACCGGCGGTTCACGGTGGCGAGCTGCAACCTCGAGGACTACCGCACGGTGCGCGCGCGGTATGACTGCGACGTCAACGACGTGGTGCTCGCGGTGATCACCGGGGCGCTGGGCAACTGGCTGATGTCACGCGGAGTGGCGGTGTCGCCGACGGCGACGGTGCGGGCCATGGCGCCGCTGCCGGTCTACGCCGACGGCCAGCTCGACGCGACCGGCCCCGGCCAGGCCATCAGCCAGGTGACGCCCTTCCTGGTCGACCTGCCGGTGGGGGAGCCGAACGCGGTGGTGCGGCTGTCGCAGATCGCGCACGCCACCGAATCCAACCCGACGGGTGCGCGCCTGGTGGACGCCAGGACCATCGTCACCCTGTCGGGCTTCGCGCCGCCCACGCTGCACGCCATGGGTATCCGCGTCGCCACCAGCTTCCCCACCTTCTCCCGGCGGACGTTCAACCTGCTGATCACCAACGCGCCCGGGGCCCAGTCGCAGATGTATGTCGCCGGCACCAAGCTGCTGGAGACCTACTCCGTGCCGCCGTTGCTGCACAACCAGGCGCTGGCCATCAGCGTGACGTCGTACAACGGCATGCTGTATTTCGGCATCAACGCCGACCGCGAAGCGATGAGCGACGTGGAACTGCTGCCAGGCCTGTTGAGCCAATCGCTCGAGGAATTGCTGGAAGCTTCCCGGTAATTAGTCCAGGTGAAAACCTGTGGCCGGTTCTATCATTCGTTGATGTGAGCACCGCGACGAAAAGCCCCAAGGCGAAACCGGCGAAATCGGCGGAGCCGAAAGCGCCCAAGATTTCCGAAGAGGTATACCGCGCCGAATTATTCCGCCTGCAAACGGAATTCGTGAAGCTGCAAGAGTGGGTACGGCACACCGGCCAGCGCCTCGTGGTGATCTTCGAAGGCCGCGACGGGGCGGGCAAGGGCGGCACCATCAAGCGGATCACCGAATATCTCAACCCGCGCGTCGCCCGCATCGCGGCGTTGCCCTCGCCGACGGAACGCGAACGCGGCCAGTGGTACTACCAGCGCTACATCGCCCATCTGCCCGCCAAAGGGGAGATCGTGCTGTTCGACCGGTCCTGGTACAACCGCGCCGGCGTCGAAAAGGTCATGGGATTTTGCACGCCGCAGGAGCATGCGCTGTTCTTGCGGCAGACGCCGATCTTCGAGCAGATGCTGATCGACGACGGGATACTGCTGCGCAAATATTGGTTCTCGGTCTCCGCTAACGAGCAGCTGCGCCGGTTCAAGGCGCGCCTGAGTGACCCTGTGCGGCAATGGAAACTCAGCCCGATGGACACCGAGTCGCTGTATCGGCGGGAGGACTATTCACGCGCCAAGGACGAAATGATGGTGCACACCGACACCCCCGTCAGCCCTTGGTACGTCGTGGAATCGGACATCAAGAAGCATGCGCGGCTGAACATGATGGCGCATCTGCTGGCTACCATCGAATACCACGACGTCGAGCGGCCCCACGTCAAACTGCCCAAGACCCCGGTGGTGAGCGGGAACTACCAGCGCCCGCCGCGTGAGCTGTCCAAGTACGTCGACGACTACGCGGCCACACTGATGGGGGATACGTGACGCTGGTCTACATCCCGGCCACGCTGGCCATGTTGCAGCATCTGGTCGCCGACGGCTCGTTGATGCCCGTCAACGGCACCGCGTTCGCGCTGACGCCGACGTTGCGGGAGTCCTACGCCGAGGGTGACGACGACGAACTCGCCGAGGTCGCGCTGCGCGAGGCCGCGCTGGCGTCGCTACGCCTGCTGGCCGACTCGGAAGCGGAGGGGGGCTTGCCGCCGCGGCGCGCGGTGCTGGCCGCCGAGGTCGGCGACGTCACCTTCCGTCCCGACCTCGACGACGCCGTGGTGAGGCTCGGCGCGCCCGTCGCACTCGACGAAGTGGTCGCCGCCTACGTCGACAACGCGGCGGCCGAGCCGGATGTGACGAAGGCCATCGAGGTCATCGACGCCGCCGACCTGGGTGACGAGGACGCCGAGCTGGTAGTCGGTGACGCTCAGGACCACGATCTGGCCTGGTACGCAAACCAGGAGCTGCCGTTCCTGCTCGAGCTGCTCTGACGCCGAATGTGACGCGTTCGGGGCGTGCCACCCTGGCTACGCAACCGTAGGTTACGCTACCGTAGGTTTCGTGAGGCCCCAGGAATCGACCACAATGGTGAGCGCAACCAAGACGCCGCGTAGTGAGCAGGAGCTTCCTCTGGGCAGACGTAACCCCGCTATCAAGGGCAACGTCGTCGAGACCAAGCGACCCGTTGTCGCGGGCGCGGACCGGCATCCCGGCTGGCACGCGCTGCGCAAGATCGCCGCGCGCATCACCACACCGTTGCTGCCCGACGACTACCTGCACCTGGCGAACCCCTTGTGGTCCGCGCGAGAACTGCGGGGCCGCATCCTAGAGGTGCGCCGCGAGACGGAGGATTCCGCGACCCTGGTGATCAAGCCGGGGTGGGGCTTCGACTTCGACTACCAGCCGGGTCAGTACATCGGGATCGGCCTGCTGGTCGACGGACGCTGGCGCTGGCGGTCGTATTCGCTGACGTCCAGCCCTGCCGCGACGTCCGGATCCGGCTCCGCGCGCACCGTCACCATCACCGTCAAGGCGATGCCCGAGGGTTTCCTCTCGACCCACCTGGTGGCCGGCGTCGCGCGCGGGACCATCGTCCGGCTGGCCGCGCCCCAGGGCAACTTCGTGCTGCCCGACCCGGCGCCGTCGTCGATCCTGTTCCTCACCGCCGGATCCGGGATCACGCCGGTGATGTCGATGCTGCGAACCCTGCTGCGGCGCAGCCAGATCGGTGACATCACGCACGTTCATTCGGCGCCCACCGAATCCGACGTGATGTTTCGCGCCGAGCTGGCCTCGCTGGCGGCCGAGCACCCGGGCTACCGACTGAAGCTGCGGGAGACCCGCTCGCAGGGCCGGCTCGACCTCGCCCTGCTCGACCACGAGGTGCCGGACTGGCGCGAACGCCACACCTGGGCCTGCGGGCCGGAGGGCATGCTGGCCCAGGCCGAGAAGATCTGGTCGGCCGCGGGCATCGGCGACCGGCTGCACCTGGAGCGGTTCGCGGTGTCCAAGGCCGCGCCGGCCGGCGCGGGCGGAACGGTCACCTTCGCGGAGAGCGGCCGCGCCGTCGCCGCCGACGCCGCCACGTCGTTGATGGACGCGGGGGAGGGGGCCGGCGTGCAGATGCCGTTCGGCTGCCGAATGGGTATATGTCAGTCGTGCGTGGTGGGTCTGGTGGAAGGTCACGTTCGCGACCTGCGCACCGGCGTGGAACACGATCCGGGCACCCGGATTCAGACGTGTGTCTCGGCCGCCTCGGGCGACTGCGTGCTCGACATCTAAAGGCTACTCACAGGTAACCTACGGGTTCGTAGGTTACGATAGCGTAGGTCTTGACCTGTTCAGGACGGACAAATCAAACCGTAGGGAGAAGAAGACGATGGCGATCACCGACGTCGACGTATTCGCCCATTTGACGGACGCCGACATCGAAAACCTGGCCGTTGAGCTGGACGCCATCCGCCAGGACATCGAAGACTCGCGCGGCGAGCGGGACGCCCGCTACATCCGCCGCACCATCGCGGCCCAGCGTGCGCTGGAGGTATCCGGCCGGCTGCTGCTGGCCGCCAGTTCTCGCCGCTCGGCCTGGTGGGCCGGCACCGTAACGCTGGGCGTGGCCAAGGTCATCGAGAACATGGAGATCGGCCACAACGTCATGCACGGCCAGTGGGACTGGATGAACGACCCCGAGATTCACTCCTCGACGTGGGAGTGGGACATGAGCGGGTCGTCCAAGCACTGGCGCTACACCCACAACTTCGTGCACCACAAGTACACGAACATCCTCGGGATGGACGACGATGTCGGCTACGGCCTGCTGCGCGTCACCCGCGACCAGCGCTGGAAGCGCTTCAACATCTTCAACCTGGTCTACAACACCATGCTGGCGCTGCTCTTCGAGTGGGGCGTCGGCCTGCAGCACGTGGAGATCGGCAAGATCGTCAAGAAGCGGATGGAGCACGACGACGCCCGGCAGCGGGTCGACGAGTTCCTGGCCAAGGCCGGCCGGCAGGTGGTGAAGGACTATGTCGCGTTCCCGGCGCTGACCGCGCTGTCGCCCGGCGCGACGTACCGATCCACGCTGAAGGCCAACGCGGTGGCCAACATCATCCGCAACGTGTGGGCCAATGCGGTCATCTTCTGCGGCCATTTCCCTGATGGCGCAGAGAAATTCACCAAGACCGACATGATCGGCGAAACCAAGGGGCAGTGGTACCTGCGCCAGATGCTGGGCAGCGCCAACTTCGAGGCGGGGCCCGCGCTGCGGTTCATGAGCGGCAACCTGTCCCACCAGATCGAGCACCACCTGTTCCCGGACCTGCCGAGCAACCGGTATGCGGAGATCGCGGTGCGGGTGCGCGAAATCTGCGACAAGTACGACCTGCCCTACACGACCGGGTCGTTCCTGGTGCAGTACGGCAAGACGTGGCGCACGCTGGCCAAGCTGTCGCTGCCGAACAAATACCTGCGCGACGACGCCGACAACGCGCCGGAAACCCGCAGCGAGCGGATGTTCGACGAGCTGGGGCCCGAATTCGCGGGCACCGACCCGGAGACCGGCCGCCGGCGCGGGCTGAAGACCGCCATCGAGACCGTGCGCGGCTGGCGGCGCGGCAAGCGCGCGCAACGCGACGCGCGGCGCGCGGACGACCTGGCGGCCTAGCGCAGCGCGTGCGGACGTGCACTCGGCGCGACGGGGGTCTAGCGTGACCCGTGCTGGAGTCGCCTGGGAGGAGCCAACCATGGGTGACGGAGACGTGCGGGCCGCGTTGCAGCGTCATTGGGCGGCCTCCGACGCCAACGATTTCGCGACTGAGCACGAAATCTACCGGGTCGACGCGTTTCTCGAATATCCGCAATCGGGTGAGCGCATCCGTGGCCGAGCCAACATTCAAGCCTCGCGCGCGGCCCAGCCGAACGCGAAACGCTTCACTGTCCGGCGGATGCTCGGCGGCGGAGATCTCTGGATCACCGAACTCGTCCTGACCTATGACGGGCAACCGTTCTATGTGGTCAGCGTGATGGAATTCGAAAACGGCGAAGTCGTCCGCGAGACGCAGTACTTCGGCGATCCCTTCGAACCGGGGCCATCCCGGGCTCAATGGGTCGAGCAGATGGACTGATCGCGCCGCCGTCGTTCGCCATACTGGGATGCGTGCAGGTGTTCGTCGGATCGCACGTGTCGCACTGGGATTTCCCGCGCAGCATGGCCAGCGTCGCGTTGATGGCCGAATTCGGTTGCGCGAATGGCATTGCCATGGCGGACGTGCTCAACGGGACCGGCCTGACGGAGGCCGACCTGCGCGACCACAACCGGATGATCGTCGGGCGTCAGGAGCTGGCGGTCGTCACGAACCTGGTGAACCTGCTGGGTGAAGCCGCCGACCTGGGGACGCGCGTCGGCGGCGGCTATCACGTCGGATCGCTGGGCATCTTCGGTTTCGCCTGCCTGACCAGTTCGACACTGGGCGACGCCGTCCGGTTCGCTGCCCGGTTCTACGAACTCAGCTACGGCTTCTGCCTGCCGACCGTCACGGTGGACGGGCCGGTGGCGGCGCTGCGGCTCGACCTGCCCGACGTGACCGGCCCGGTCGCGGAGTTCCTCGTCCGGCGCGACCTGGCGGCCATCGCCCAGGTCATGGCGGAGCTGCTCGGCCGTGCGGTCCCGTTCACCTCGATCGAGTTCACCGGTCCGGCGCCGTCCTCGGATGCCCTGGCCTGCAAGGCATTTGGCGTGACCCCGCATTACGATGCGCCGGCGAACGTGGCGCGCTGGCCGGCCGAACTGCTGGACAACCCGCTGCCGCAGGCCAGCGAGATCAGCGTGGCCATGTGCGAGCAGCAGTGCCGCGCCCTGTTGGAGCGGCGCCGGGCGCGGACCGGTGTCGCCCGGCAAGTCCGTGAGCGGCTGGCCTCGGTCGACGGCGAACCGCACACCATCGGGGCGGTCGCCCGGCAGCTGGCGATGAGCGAGCGGACGCTGCGGCGGCGGCTGGCCGAGGAGAACACGACCTTTCGGGACCTCCTCGAGGAGGTGCACCGGGTCCTCGCCGAGGAGCTGTTGGCGACGGGCGCGCTGTCGGTGGACGACGTCGCGTTGCGGCTTGGCTACGCGGAGGCGACGAGCTTCATCGCCGCGTTCAAGCGGTGGACGGGCACGACTCCCGCGCGCTACCAGCGGTCGGTCGCGCCGCGCGGGCGGTTGGTCGCCGTCTGATCGTGGCCGGAATTATGGATTTGCCGACCGCAATCGGTTGCCGGTGACGGGCGCCCCGGGCCTACTTTTCACTTATGACTTCGACTCGTCCTCGCGTATTGGTCATCGGGGCCGGCTTCGGTGGCCTCGCCGCCGCCTACGAGCTGTCCCGGGATGGCCTGGCCGATGTGACGGTGCTGGAGAAGGCCGAGGACATCGGCGGTGTGTGGCGGGAGAACACCTACCCCGGTGCCGCCTGCGACGTGCCGTCGAACCTGTACTCGTACTCCTTCGCCCGCAAGACCGACTGGGGGCGGCGGTATGCCGAGCAGGCGGACATCCTCGGCTACATCCACGACACCGCCGACCGGTTCGGCCTTCGCGAGCTGGTGCGCACCGGGGTCGAGGTCACGTCGGCGGCCTTCGACGACGGCACCGCCACGTGGCGGGTCGAGACCTCGTCCGGCGAGGTGTTCGAGGCCGACGTGCTGGTGCCCGCGGTGGGGCAGTTGTCGCGGCCGGCGCTGCCGAACATCCCGGGCCTGGATACGTTCGCGGGTCCCTCTTTCCATTCGGCGCAGTGGCGCCACGACGTCGACCTCGCCGGCAAGCGCGTCGCCGTCCTCGGCACCGGCGCATCCGCCATCCAATTCGTCCCACGCATCCGCCAGACCGCGCAGCGCGTCATCGTGTTTCAGCGGTCAGCGCCCTACATCGTCCCCAAGCCGGACCGCGCCTACACCGGCGCGCACCACGCCGCGTTCGCCAAGGCGCCCGGCTTCGCCTCCGCCATGCGAGGCCTGATCTGGGAGATCTCGGAGTTCTTCGGCCTCGCGCTGACCAAGGTCGCCCCGCTCGCCCGGCTGGTGGGCGTCGCCGCATCGGCAAACCTCAAGTGGCACATCAAGGATCCGGTGCTGCGGGCGAAGCTGACCCCCGACTACCCGATCGGCTGCAAGCGCGTGCTGTTCAGCAATGACTGGTACCCGGCACTGGCCAGCGACAACGTCGACGTCGAGACCGGCGCGATCACCGAGGTGACGGCCACCGGGGTGCGCACCGCCGACGGCAGGCTGCACGAGGTCGACGTCATCATCTACGGCACGGGGTTCAAGGCCACCGAATTCCTGGCCCCGATGATGATCACCGGCCGCGACGGTCGGGACCTGCAGTCCGAGTGGGCGGAAGGCGCCCGCGCCCATCTGGGCATGGCCGTGCCGGGCTTCCCGAACATGTTCCTGATCTATGGCCCGAACACCAACCTGGGCAGCAGCTCGATCATCCTGATGATGGAGCAGCAGGCCCGCTACATCCGCCAGGTCACCGAAGAGCTCGCCCGCGGGGGTGTGGTGCGCGCGTTCGAGGTTCGGCGCGCCGCGGAGCAGGCCTACGACGCCGAGGTCCAGGCCCGGCTCGACGCCGGCGTGTGGACCTCGTGCGACTCCTGGTATCGCGCCGCATCGGGCCGGGTCACCACCAACTGGCCCGGGCTGGTGCACGAATATCAGCGCCGCACAAGGGCGGTCGCGTTCGCCGACTACCTGGAGGTGTTGCCCAAACCGGTGGCCGAGGAGATCAGCGCCTGACCCGGAGCCGCCGGGACTACGCTCAAGGCATGCTCGCAGCGTTCGGATTCGAAACCATGGGTGTCGTCGTCGGCGACATGTTCTTCGTCGACCCGCGCCCGCTGGAAGGTCAGGAAACCCCGGAGCGGGGCGTCCGGCTGGAACTGCGGATTGTCGACCGGGACGAGCCGCAAGGGTCGATCTACGCCGGCGTCCCGATCGGCTTCAACCGCCCGGTGTGGCGGGTGGATCTGTTCGGCTCCACCGAAAGCCCGCCCGGGACCCTGGACCGGGCCCATCACCACCCGAAGTTCGACGGGTGGGAGCCCGGGCGACGGCACTTCGTCCCCGAGCTGTCGGCCGACCCGGTCGCCTGGCTGACCGATCAGCTCGCCGACCCGGCCGCCGTGCTGGCCCGGGCGGGGGTCGATCCCGACCAGGTCCCCGAAGCCGACAAGGCCGGCCTGGCCGCGTCCGCACCGGAGATCGTC
>NZ_LZIX01000174.1:0-25643 GCF_001666955.1 Mycobacterium sp. E735
CTTGGTGTTGCCGTACATGCGCCACCCGATGCCGATGCCGAGCAGTACCGACACGACGAACGCGGCGGCGAGCACCCCCCAGCCCCCGAGCCTTGGCGGCACCGGCCGGGCCCTGACGGTCGTCGTCGGCAGGGCGCTGCTGTCGGTCTGCAGATCGCTCACCAGATCCTGCAGGTCGCCGAGCGTGACGGCCTTGGTGGCCGCGCTCACCCGTTCCCGGTGCTCTTCCATGGAGAGCTCGCCGTCGTTGAGGGCGTTGTCGAGGATCTTGCAGGCGTCCTGCCGGTTGACGTCTTTGGCGCGGGTGCTCGCCGCCGCGCCACCGCCAAGCGATGTCCCGAGCCATTTCGCCACGGGACGATCGTAGAGTCCCGGTCCGGTGGGCACGGGAAAGGACCGAACGATGACCCGGCTGCGGGCGCCACAGTTTGGTTGCGTATCGGCCGTCCGGATGGAGACGTACTCTGGTGGGCGTGCGACTGCAGCGACAAGTGGTGGACTACGCGCTCCGGCGGCGAGCACTGCTGGCCGAGGTGTACTCGGGCCGCACCGGCGTGTCCGAGGTATGCGACGCGAACCCTTATCTGCTGCGCGCCGCCAAGTTTCACGGGAAACCGAGCCAGGTCATGTGCCCGATCTGTCGCAAGGAACAGCTGACGCTGGTGTCGTGGGTGTTCGGCGAACACCTGGGCCCGGTGTCGGGGTCGGCCCGCACGGCCGAAGAGTTGGTCCTGCTGGCGACTCGCTTCGAGGAGTTCGCTGTCCACGTGGTGGAGGTGTGCAGGACCTGCAGTTGGAATCATCTGGTCAAGTCGTACGTGCTCGGCGCGGCGCGCCCACCCAAGGGCACCCGCACCACGCGGACGGCGCGAAACGGCGCGCGCACGGCCATTGAGTAACGACGGACGCCACGACCAGTCGTCCAACAACGCGGATGGGCCGGCGACTGAGCGCGTGGGCAAACACGGAAGCGGCGAGCGCCCGCGTGACGCGCCGTCGGCACCCGGTCAACGGCGGGGGGTTCCCCCGGACGACCGGATGACCACGATCCTGCCGCCGGTCGTCGACGACCGGTCACCCCGGCGGCCCGATCCCAGCATCGAGGAAGTCAAAGCCGCGCTGGAGGGCCCTCCGTCCACGCCGCTGCAGCGGGACGCGCTCGAGGAGGTCAAGGCCGCGCTGGAGAGCCGGACGCCGCCGCGGCGCGAGCGGCCGGGCGCGGGGGGCCCACCGGAGGGACCACCGCCGCCATCCGGTCCGCGACGGCCCGGCGGCCCCGACGGCTTCGGACGCCGGCCCCGGGGTGACGTCCATTGGACGCAACAGATCAATTGGCTGTGGGTGCGGCGAGCGGCCTACCTGTCGGCGGTGGTGCTGGTGCTGCTGCCGATCGTCACGTTCGCGATGGCGTATTTCATCGTCGACATCCCCAAGCCCGGCGATCTGCGCACCAATCAGGTGTCCACCATCCTGGCCAGCGACGGATCCGAGATCGCCAAAATCATCCCGCCCGAGGGCAATCGGGTCGACGTCAACATCAACCAGGTGCCGGTACACGTGCGGCAGGCGGTGATCGCCGCCGAGGACCGCAACTTCTATTCGAATCCGGGTTTCGACTTCAGCGGATTCGCGCGGGCGGTGAACAACAACCTCTTCGGCAACGGCGACCTGCAGGGCGGGTCGACGATCACCCAGCAATACGTGAAGAACGCGCTGGTGGGTTCGGCTCAGCACGGTCTCAGCGGCCTGATGCGTAAGGCCAAGGAACTCGTGATCGCCACCAAGATGTCGGGTGAGTGGTCGAAAGACGATGTGCTGCAGGCCTACCTGAACATCATCTACTTCGGCCGCGGTGCCTACGGCATTTCCGCCGCCGCGAAGGCCTACTTCAACAAGCCCGTCGAGCAGCTCACCGTCTCGGAGGGGGCGCTGCTCGCCGCGCTGATCAGGCGGCCCTCGTCGCTGGATCCGGCCATCGATCCGCAGGGCGCCCGGGCCCGGTGGAACTGGGTTCTCGACGGCATGGTGGAGACCAAGGCATTGTCACCCAGTGACCGTGCCGCGCAGGAGTTTCCGGAGACGGTCCCGCCGGATCAGGCGCGCGCGGAGAACCAGACGACGGGGCCCAACGGCCTGATCGAGCGTCAGGTGACCAAAGAGTTGATGGAGCTGTTCAACATCGACGAGCGGACCCTGAACACCCAGGGCTTGCAGGTCACCACCACGATCGACCCGAAGGCCCAGCAGGCCGCCGAAAAGGCGGTCTCGAAATACCTTGACGGGCAAGACCCCGACATGCGGTCGGCGGTGGTGTCGATCGACCCGCACGACGGGGCGATACGCGCGTATTACGGCGGTACGGACGCCAACGGATTCGACTTCGCGCAGGCCGGCCTGCAAACCGGTTCGTCGTTCAAGGTTTTCGCGCTGGTCGCCGCGCTCGAGCAGGGGATCGGGCTGGGCTACCAGGTCGACAGTTCGCCTCTGACGGTCGACGGCATCAAGATCACGAACGTCGACGGTGAGGGCTGCGGCACGTGCAACATTGCCCAGGCCCTCAAGCAATCGCTGAACACCTCCTACTACCGGCTGATGCTCAAGCTCAAGGGCGGCCCGCAGGCCGTCGCGGACGCCGCGCACCAGGCCGGTATCGCCACCAGCTTCCCGGGTGTGGAGCACACCCTCTCCGAGGACGGCAAGGGCGGACCGCCCAACAACGGAGTTGTGCTGGGGCAGTACCAGACTCGGGTGATCGACATGGCCTCGGCGTACGCCACGCTGGCCGCCTCGGGTCTCTACCACCGGCCGCACTTCGTGCAGAAAGTCGTCAGCTCCGACGGGCAGGTGCTCTTCGATGCCAGCAAGTCCGACAACAACGGCGAGCAGCGGATCCCGAAGGCCGTGGCCGACAATGTCACCGCGGCCATGGAGCCGATCGCCAGCTACTCGCGGGGCCACGCTTTGGCAGGCGGCAGGCCATCGGCGGCCAAGACGGGAACCACGCAGCTCGGCGACACGACCGCCGACAAGGACGCCTGGATGGTCGGATACACGCCGTCTTTGTCCACGGCGGTCTGGGTCGGCACCGCGAAAGGCGACGTGCCCCTCGTAACCGCCTCGGGCGCACCGGTTTACGGCTCGGGGCTGCCGTCGGACATCTGGAAGTCGACGATGGACGGTGCGTTGAAGGGCACGTCGAACGAGTCGTTCCCCAAGCCGACCGAGATCGGCGGTTATGCGGGCGTCCCAGCGCCGCCGCCTCCGCCCCCGGCGCCGTCGGTGACCGTCATACAGCCCACGATCGAGGTGGCGCCGGGCATAACGATTCCCGTCGGCCCGCCGACCACCATCACCAACGCGCCGCCAGGACCGGGCGGTGGCGGCCCAGGCGGGCCGGGCGGCCCCGAGCCGGGTGTCCCGCCGGGCGGTCCGCAAGCTCCCGGGCCGCAGCCGCCGCCGTGACCGACGCCGAGCAGCGCAGCGCCATCATCTCTCCGGCGCGATTGGCCGGCGATCTGCGTAGCGTCGACAACCGCGATTGCCCCAGCCGCACCGACTCGTTGGGCGCCGCGCTGGCGGAGGTCGTCGGGGGGCCGGTGGGTGGGCACGCGCTGATCGGCCGGACGCGGGTGATGACGCCGCTGCGGGTGATGTTCTTGATCGGGCTGGTGTTCCTGGCGCTCGGCTGGTCGACGAAGGCGGCCTGCCTGCAGAGCACCGGAACCGGGACGGGCGATCAGCGGGTGGCCAACTGGGAGAACCAACGCGCGTACTACGAGCTGTGTTACTCCGATACGGTGCCGCTCTACGGCGCGGAGTTGTTGAGCCAGGGCAAGTTTCCGTACAAGTCGAGCTGGATCGAGACCGACGGCAGCGGCACCCCGCAGACCCGCTACGACGGCCGGCCCGCCGTGCGCTACATGGAGTATCCGGTGCTGACCGGGATGTATCAGTACGTGTCGATGGCGCTGGCGAAGACCTACACCGCGTTGAGCAAGCTGGCGCCGCTGCCGGTGGTCGCCGAGGTGGTGATGTTCTTCAACGTCGCGGCGTTCGGCCTGGCGCTGGCGTGGCTGGCGACCGTCTGGGCGACCGCAGGCCTGGCGGGACGCCGGATATGGGACGCGGCCCTGGTGGCCGCGTCGCCGCTGCTGATCTTCCAGATCTTCACCAATTTCGATGCGCTGGCAACGGGTTTGGCGATGGCCGGTGTGCTGGCATGGGCCCGCCGTAAACCGGTGCTGGCCGGCGTGCTGATCGGATTGGGCGCCGCGGCCAAGCTGTATCCATTGTTGTTCCTGGGCCCCATGGTGGTCCTGGCGATTCGGACGGGACGCTTCCGCGCTGTGGCGCGCACCGCCGCGACGGCCGCGGTGACATGGTTGTTGGTGAATCTGCCGGTTTTGGTGCTGTTTCCGCGCGGGTGGTCGGAATTCTTCCGGCTCAACACCCGCCGCGGTGACGACATGGATTCGCTTTACAACGTCGTCAAGTCGTTCACCGGCTGGCACGGATTCGACCCCAAGCTCGGGTTCTGGCAGCCGCCCACGGTCCTGAACACGGTGGTCACGGTGCTATTCGGAATCGGTTGCGCTGCAATCGCATACGTGGTGCTCACCGCCCCTCAGCGCCCGCGGCTGGCGCAGCTGTTGTTCTTGGTGGTGGCGGTGTTCTTGTTGACCAACAAGGTGTGGAGCCCGCAGTTCTCGCTGTGGCTGGTGCCGTTGGCGGTGCTCGCCTTGCCGCACCGCCGGATCCTGCTGGCGTGGATGACCATCGACGCGGTGGTGTGGGTGCCGCGGATGTACTACCTATATGGCAATCCGAATCGCTCGCTGCCCGAACAGTTCTTCACCACCACGGTGGTGTTGCGTGACGTCGCCGTCGTGGTGCTGTGCGCGTTGGTGATCCGCCAGATCTACCGGCCCGGCGAGGATCTGGTGCGTTGGGGCGGCCGGGTGGACGACCCGTCCGGCGGTCCCTTCGACCGCGCACCCGACGCCGCGCCCGGATGGCTGCCGGACTGGCTGCGCCCGGCCGGCCCGCGGCGCGCACCGGAGCCGGACCCCGAGGCCGAATCGGCGGTGCCGGCCGGGGTGGCGCCATGACGCTCGTCGCCGTTCCCTTGTTTCCCCGGGTGACCGCGCTCGACGCGGTGGGGCCCTACGAGGTGCTGCAGCGCGTTCCGTCGGTCGAGGTGGTGTTCATCGGTCACCGCCGCGGCGAGGTGCGGACGGAGAACGGGATGCTCGGCCTCTGCTGCGACGCGCGGTTCGATGAGGTCACGTCGCCGGACGTGGTGCTGGTTCCCGGCGGGATCGGCACCCGGCAGCTGATTCACGACGAGACCATCCGGAGCTGGCTGCAAGCCGTCCACCAAACCACGACGTTCACCACGTCGGTGTGCACGGGTGCGCTGCTGCTGGCCGCGGCGGGCCTGCTCGAGGGACTCACCGCCACGACGCACTGGCGGGCAAGCGACCTGCTGAACAAGCTCGGAGCCCGATACGTGCCGGACCGCGTCGTCGAGCACCTCCCGCAACGGATCATCACCGCCGCCGGGGTGTCCAGCGGCATCGACATGGCTCTGCGGCTGGTCGAACTCCTCGTCGATCGGCAGGCCGCGCAGGCCGCGCAACTGCTCATCGAATACGACCCGCAGCCGCCGTTCGACGCGGGCTCCCTGGCCAAGGCCGATCAGGCGACGGTCACGCGGGCCACCGCATACTTGGACGCCCGGCAGTAGCCGGATTGCCCGGCCGCCCGGATCCGCCGCGATTTTGGAGGCCACCCCGCCCATCCGGTAGCCTGATGCGGTTGCCGACGCAGGCGACCCTCCTGCCACGGAACGACCGTGGCCGCTTGAGACCAGAGGAGGTGGTGAGGTTTCCATGCGTCCATACGAAATCATGGTCATTCTTGACCCCACGCTCGACGAGCGCACCGTTGCTCCGTCCCTGGAGACGTTCCTGAACGTCGTCCGTAAAGACGGCGGGACCGTCGAGAAGGTCGACATCTGGGGCCGGCGCCGGCTGGCCTACGAGATCGCCAAGCACGCCGAGGGCATCTATGTGGTGGTCGACCTCAAGGCGGAGCCGGCGACGGTTTCCGAGCTCGACCGCCAGCTGAGCCTCAACGAGTCGGTACTGCGCACCAAGGTGATGCGCACCGACAAGCACTAACACCTGTGGCTGAGTCGTGGGCCCACCGTCGGTGGACTTGCGTAGGCTCAGCGAGGATACGTGCCATCCACCGTCTGAGAAGCGAGTAGCAGGGCGGACCTAGGAGGAAATTGTGGCTGGTGACACCACCATCACCGTCGTCGGAAACCTGACCGCCGACCCCGAACTGCGGTTCACCCCGTCCGGTGCCGCCGTCGCGAATTTCACCGTGGCGTCGACACCGCGAATTTATGACCGCCAGAGCGGGGAATGGAAGGACGGCGAGGCCCTCTTCCTGCGCTGCAACATCTGGCGGGAAGCCGCCGAGAACGTCGCCGAGAGCCTCACCCGGGGCGCCCGCGTGATCGTCACCGGCCGGCTCAAGCAGCGTTCCTTCGAGACGCGTGAAGGCGAGAAGCGGACCGTCGTCGAGGTCGAGGTCGACGAGATCGGCCCCTCGCTGCGGTACGCCACCGCCAAGGTGAACAAGGCCAGCCGCAGCGGCGGCGGCGGTGGCGGTGGTGGCTTCGGCGGCGGGGGCGGGTCCCGGCAGGGATCGGCGCCACCGGCGAGCAGCGCACCGGCCGACGACCCGTGGGGCAGCGCCCCGGCATCCGGGTCATTCGGCGGCGGCGACGACGAACCGCCGTTCTGAAGAACTTCAACAGTAAGAAACGGAAAGAAAGACAGTCATGGCGAAGTCCAGCAAGCGACGTCCGGCTCCGGAAAAGCCGGTCAAGACGCGGAAGTGTGTCTTCTGCGCCAAGAAGGACCAATCGATCGATTACAAGGACACCGCGTTGCTGCGCACCTACATCAGTGAGCGCGGCAAGATCCGGGCGCGTCGGGTCACCGGCAACTGCGTGCAGCACCAGCGTGACATCGCGATCGCGGTGAAGAATGCCCGCGAGGTGGCTCTGCTGCCCTTCACCTCCTCGGCGCGATAGCCGCCGAAGCTCGAGCGAAAGTACGAATAACGATGAAGCTGATATTGACGGCTGACGTCGACCACCTCGGTACGGTCGGCGACACGGTCGAAGTCAAGGACGGCTATGGCCGCAACTTCCTGCTTCCGCGCGGCCTGGCGATCGTCGCCTCGCGCGGCGCGCAGAAGCAGGCCGACGAGATCCGCCGGTCCCGCGAGAGCAAGGCGGTGCGCGACCTCGGGCACGCCAACGAACTCAAGACGGCGATCGAGGCGCTGGGCCCCGTCCAGCTGCCGGTGCGCACCGCGGCCGATTCCGGAAAGCTGTTCGGCTCGGTCACCTCGGGGGACGTCGTCGCGGCCATCAAGAAGGCCGGCGGTCCCAATCTGGACAAGCGAATCGTCCGGCTGCCCAAGTCGCACATCAAGGCCGTGGGCACCCACCCGGTGTCGGTGCATCTGCACCCCGAGGTCGACGTCGAGGTCGCCCTCGAGGTCGTGGCGGAGAGCTAACCCGGCAACCTTTGCTCTTACCCGGCGGCGGCCAGCTTCGGCCGCCGCCGGGCTCAGTTGTGCGGCCGGCACAGTCTTCGGCCTCTCGTCCGGCGGTCGCGGACGCGCGCCCTAGCGAACTGTTGCTCCGGTGTATCCCGAGGGTCCTCTTTACCCTGCCGTAACGCTGCGAAAATGTGGCTGAAAGCCAACACGCCCGGAGCAGTAACCTGCGACGACACGCCGTAGAGATTCTTGTCCACACGAAATTCGTCGCGTTACATGGCCCTTAACAGCAGTGATGTCACGGCCCCTTGAATTCATACACAGGTTCTCCACACCCCACTCAACACAGGTGTCGACGGATATGCACACACGATGCACAGGTTCATAAACAGCCGCGCTTTCACCTACTAGCCAGCAACGTCTAACGTCGTCCCGGCGCGAGGCGTGCGAGTGCTGTGGGACGAAAGTGTCGGCTCCTTGACTTACGCTGAAGAAACCGGTTTTCGAATGTATGTTCGGGCGTGTGGCAGGGGAGGAGGGATCCATGGCGGTCGTCGATGACTTGTCGGCGGGCATGGATTCATCGGCGCCGAGCGAGGACTTCGGCCGCCAGCCACCGCAGGATCTGGCCGCGGAGCAGGCGGTGCTCGGCGGCATGCTGCTGAGCAAGGACGCCATCGCCGACGTGCTGGAACGGTTGCGGCCCGGCGACTTCTACCGACCCGCGCACCAGAACGTCTACGACGCGATCCTGGACCTGTATGGCCGTGGCGAGCCGGCCGACGCCGTGACGGTGGCCGCGGAACTGGACCGGCGCGGGATGCTGCGCCGGATCGGCGGCGCCCCCTATCTCCACACGCTGATCTCCACCGTGCCCACGGCCGCCAATGCGGGCTACTACGCGACCATCGTCGCCGAGAAGGCGCTACTGCGGCGGTTGGTAGAGGCGGGGACGCGGGTCGTGCAATACGGCTACGCGGGCGCCGAGGGCGCCGACGTGGCCGAGGTGGTTGATCGCGCACAGGCGGAGATCTACGAGGTTGCCGACCGACGGACGACGGAGGATTTCGTTCCGCTGGAGGACCTGCTGCAGCCGACGATGGACGAGATCGACGCGATCGCTTCCAACGGCGGCGTGGCGCGTGGCGTGCCGACTGGCTTCACCGAGCTCGACGAGGTGACCAACGGCCTGCACGCCGGTCAGATGATCATCGTGGCGGCCAGGCCTGGAGTCGGGAAGGCGCTCGCGTTGGACACGCTGCTGCCCACACCCTCGGGCTGGACGACGATGGGCGACGTCGCGGTCGGTGACGAGCTGCTCGGCGACGACGGGCGGCCGACGCGGGTGGTGGCCGCCACCGACGTGATGCTGGGACGGCCGTGCTATGAGGTGGAATTCTCCGACGGGACGGTGATCGTCGCCGACGAAGCCCATCAGTGGCTGACCGAAACTCGCGCATCCCGGAAGTCGGCGCAAGCCGCGGCGGTGGGCTACAACCGCTATAAGAATCAGCGCACCTTTGCGGCGGTGCGAACCACGGCCGAGATCGCCGAGACTCTGCGCTGCGACACGGTGGACCGGCGGCTGAACCACTCCGTGGTGAACGCGAGTGCGCTCGACCTACCCGAGCGCGAATTGTTGGTTCCCGCATACACGCTCGGGGCCTGGCTCGGCGACGGCACCAGTGCCGCGGCTCAGATCACCACGGCCGATCCGGAAATCATCATGCGCATCGAGGCGGACGGCTTGGTGGCCTTTCCGTCGGCGTCCGCGCGGTACCGCTACCACCTGCGCCTGCCGGCCGGCGCGGGGCCGGCTCCTCGCCAGTGCGCAGTTTGCGGCAAGTCGTTCATTCCCCAGACCAGTCAGGTGCGGACCTGTGGGCGCTCATGCGGTGGCCGGGCACGGTTCGTTTCTGCTCCGGTGCCGAGCCCGACGTGTATTCGTTGTGGGGGACCGTCGGCGGGGCTGCGGTTGTGCCAGAGCTGCCACGCCTCCGTGGGCACCCTGCAGGCGCGCCTGCGAACGCTCGGCGTGCTCGGTAATAAGCACATCCCGATCGAGTACCTGCGCGGGTCCGAGAGACAACGGCGCGCCCTGCTCGCCGGCTTGCTCGACACGGACGGGACGGTCACGGCGGGCGGTGCGGTCCAGTTCTCGGTCACCAGTCAGCGGCTGGCGTGCGATGCCGCCGAGCTGATCGTCAGCCTCGGCTATCGCTGCCAAACCTCGGCCAAGCGCGTCCGGGGTGGGCACGAGTCGTCGAGCACCGCATACACGCTGACCTTCTCCACGGACGACGTGGTGTTCGCGTTGCAGCGAAAGGCCATCGCGCACAAGGAACGAAGGGCCGCCACCGGTACCGCGCGCTCGGGCTCACGCTTCATTGTGGACGTCCGACCGGTCGAGACCGTCGCCGTGCGTTGTGTTGAGGTCGACAACGACAGCCACCTGTATTTGGCGAGCAGGGCCATGATCCCGACGCACAATTCCACTCTCGGTCTGGATTTTCTGCGGTCCTGCTCGATCAAGCACCGGCTGGCCAGCGTCATCTTCTCGCTGGAGATGAGCAAGTCCGAGATCGTCATGCGGCTGCTGTCGGCGGAGGCGAAGATCAAACTCGCCGACATGCGTTCCGGGCGGATGAGCGACGACGACTGGACGCGGCTGGCGCGCCGGATGAGCGAAATCAGTGAGGCGCCACTGTATATCGACGACTCGCCGAACCTGACGATGATGGAGATCCGCGCCAAGGCGCGCCGGCTGAAGCAGAAGGCCGACCTGCGTCTGGTCGTGGTCGACTATCTGCAGCTGATGTCGTCGGGAAAGAAGGTCGAGTCGCGCCAGCTCGAGGTGTCCGAATTCTCGCGCCAACTCAAATTGTTGGCCAAGGAACTCGAGGTGCCCGTGGTGGCGATCAGCCAGCTCAACCGCGGTCCCGAGCAGCGCACCGACAAGAAGCCGATGTTGTCCGACCTCCGCGAGTCGGGATCGCTGGAACAGGACGCCGACATGGTGATCCTGCTGAACCGGCCGGACGCGTTCGAGCGGGACGATCCGCGCGGGGGAGAGGCGGATTTCATTCTCGCCAAACACCGCAACGGCCCCACCAAGACGGTGACCGTCGCGCACCAGTTGCACCTGTCGCGCTTTGCCAACATGGCGCGGTAGGCGGCGCCATCTAGGGCCGGCATCGATGCGGTGACCGGCATGGCGCGGAAACCGGCACCGCCGCCGGCCCCTGGTCGGCCCGATCTCGTTGCTCAATCAGCCGCCGCGCGGACGCGTCTCGCCTCCATTGCGGCGAGCGAAGTGGCGACCACCAACACTCCGGTGGCCGCCACTTCGGCTACCAATGCGGCGGAGTTGAGCACTTCGCGGTCCGGAAGCTCAGATATGCCCAATTCGTGCTTGGTGTCCCCGGCCAGCACCCCGGGCCGCACCAAACACAAGAGGGCGGTGACGAATGCGACGACCGCGAAGCCGCACGCGACCAACCCGAGCACATTGACGCGCGTCGCGCCCACCATCGCGGCGGCTGCCGCGAGCGAGGCGATCACGATGGTCCAACCGGGCGCACTGTTCGCCATGCCGGCGAGGTGGGCGCCGTAGTGTTCGCCATGCTCGCCGATGTAGACGCCGAGACCATTCCACCGAAGGGGTAATCCCAGATGGTCTAAGTCAATCCACGGCAGAAGTGTCAGTGCGGCTGCCGCGATGGCTGCCACGACGGCTACTGCGGAGATTGGCTTGGTGAGCACCGCAGCCCCCCTTTCGACCGTTGGCTCGAACGATGATGACACCGGGCCGGTGCCTCCACGGATGCTGTGTCTCGATCTTAGGAAAAAGAGAGGCGAGAGCATTTCGTCTCCCTGTGGTCGCGGAGGTTTGGGTCGTACGCGAGCAGCGAGCCGGGCAGAGAGGCAACTTCCACCCGGAATCGCGCGGCTTGCCGTGACGCAGTAGTTTCCCTGACGTGATGTCCTCAGCTGCTCATGCCCTCATGCGGTGGATCAGTCCCTTCCTGACGGTGGCGGCTGTCGCCTGGATTTGTGCGCCGCATGCCGGTCCCGCCCCGGCGGTGCGCTTGGCCAGTGACGGCAACCCGTTGGCCGGTGCGCCGTTCTACGTCAATCCCAATTCGGCGGCGATGCGCGCCGCGCAGAGCGCCGATCCGCCGAGTGCCGAGTTGACCGCGATCGCCAACACGCCGCAGGCCTACTGGATCGTCCCCGGAGGTTCGGCAGCCACCGTCGGCAAGTACGTCGGCGACGCGAACGCCGCCGGCGCCATCCCGGTGCTGACGATTTACGGCATCCCCCACCGCGACTGTGGCAGCTTCGCCGCGGGCGGCATGGGGTCGGGCGCGGACTACCGAGGCTGGATCGACGGAATCGCGTCTGGCGTCGGCGCCTCGCGGGTGGCGATCATCGTCGAGCCCGACGCGCTTGCGATGGCCGACTGCTTATCGGGGGATCAGCGCCAGGAGCGCTACGACCTGGTCCGGTACGCCGTCGACACGCTGACCCGAGACCCGGCCGCGGCCGTCTACGTCGACGCGGGGCACTTGCGCTGGCATAGCGCCGAGGACATGGCGGGCAGGCTCAACCAGGCCGGTGTGGGCCACGCGCGTGGTTTCAGCGTCAACACGGCCAACTTCTTCACCACCGAGGACGAAATCGGTTATGGAGAAGCAATTTCGGGCCTCACGAATGGTTCGCACTACGTGGTCGACACTTCCCGCAACGGAGCCGGACCGGCACCCGACTCCGGGCTCAACTGGTGCAACCCGGGCGGCCGAGCGCTCGGCACCCCGCCGACCACGGCGACCGCCGGCGCACACGCCGACGCCTACCTGTGGATCAAACGTCCCGGCGAATCCGACGGAACTTGCGATAAGGGCGATCCGCCTGCGGGCACCTTCGTCAGCCAGTACGCCATCGATCTCGCACACCGGGCGGGCCAGTAGTCGAGGCGTGCAGCCGGCGAGCGCCAAAGGCGTTCGTGCGGTAAGAAAGTGCGTACATGAAAGCCTGCCAAGCAGCGAGCGGGATTCGACCGGCTTCGACGAAAAGGCTTGAGTTATGCCCGCATGGAGACACCGCAGCGCCACGACCGAGAGCAGGACGACCGACGCCGGCCGCAGCGTCGGCGTAGAAATCGAAGTCGAGGTCACCGAACCGGCGGTGCTGGATTTCCAGGTGGCGGTCAGCCGGCAGCCGGGCATCGATGTGAGCGAATCCCTGCGGATCACGCGAAACGGCAAGGCGCTGGAACCGCGAGAGGTCATCGGCGCGCATCAGTCGCGCATCCATGTCGTGGCGGCCGAAAAAGGAACGGTCACGGTGTCGTACGCGGCGACGGTCACCGGGCGGGCGGACCCGGCGCCGGTGAACGACATCGACGCCATCACGTATCTGCGCCCGAGTAGGTACGCGGAGGCCGACAAGTTCTTCGGTTTCGCCGCAACCGAATTCGAGCAGTACGCGACCTCGGTGACGTTGCTGGAGAAGGTCTCGTCTTGGGTCGGCACCCGGCTCAGCTATGTCCCGGGATCCAGCGATCCGATCGACGGGGCCACCGACACATTGCTCGCGGGCGCGGGCGTGTGCCGCGACTATGCCCATCTGGTGATCGCGTTGCTACGCGCGGTCAACGTCCCGGCGCGACTGGTGGCGGTGTACGCGCCGGGGTGCCATCCGATGGATTTTCACGCCGTGGCCGAGGCCTTGATCGACGGTGTGTGGCGCGTCGTCGACGCGACGTGCCTGGCGCCCCGACAGTCGATGGTGCGGATCGCCACCGGCCGCGATGCCGCCGACACCGCATTTCTCGACAACCACGGGGGCGCCATCACCGTGCAGAACATGACCGTCACCGCTGTCGTCGACGGGGAGCTGCCCAGGGACTCGGTCGAGCAACTCGTGAGCCTCGGGTAGCGGCGCGGCGCCGCCGTCGTTCAGCGGAAGCGGATATCCGCCGTCGCCAGCCCGAAGATCTTCCTACCGCCGGACTTTGCGACGACGATGACGACACCGGCCCGGGTCGCCGGGTCCAGTGACTTGATCCGTCCGCTGTATTCGATGTCTGCACCGTCGGTGGCCGAGACGATCGCGGGTTGGGCCAGCCGCACCGCATACCGGCTCACCGCGCCGGGGTCTCCCGACCACGAGGAGATGAAGGCCGCGCCCAAACCCATGGTGAGCATTCCGTGGGCGATCACGTCGGGCTGGCCTGCCAGCTTGGCGACGTTCTCGTCCCAGTGCAACGGATTGGCGTCGCCGGCGACACCGGCGTAGTTCACCAGGTCGCCGCGCGACAGGCGGGCGTGGTGCACCGGTAGCTCGTCACCGACTTTCAGGTCATCGAAGCACGCAGTGCCCGGGATGCGGTCCGTACCGGCTTGGGCGATCCGAACGTCACTCGCCTGGCGCACAGTCTTCCGATAGGCCGCTTCCGAGGTGTCGATTCCGGCGAGGTTCACGTCGTGCATCACCACGTTCTTCGCGGCCACCAGCATCTCCGGATCGACGTCGTCCGCGGTGACACCCACGACGGTGGTGTGCATGGTGTGCACCCGCTCGCCGGCGGAGTCGGTGAACGTGTTGGTCACGGTGATCAGGTCACGGCCGGCGACTCTGCGGACCGACGAGAGTTCGACGTCGGTGTGCAATTCGTCGCCCGCGACGATCGGTCGGTGCTGCTCGAAGACTTCTTCGGTCTGCAGATACATGTCATAACCGACGACGACCGATTCGAACAGGTGGCGATTGGCGACCATGCCGGGGATCGACGTGAACGTCAGCGGCGCCACCAGCCCCGAATATCCCAGCTCCGCGGCGGTCGCGACATCCCAGTGGGCGGGGTGGTAGTCCTGGACAGCCCGGGCGTACTCCCGCACTTTCTCCCCGGAGACCCGGTACGGTTCGTGGACCTGGTAGTAGTGGCCCACGCGGGATTCGAGCGTTGGCGTTTCGGCTGGTGCGGTCATTAATTGCTCAACATTTCTATCGACCGGTTCGCTGCGGCCGACGAAGGCACCCTAACCCGCAGAGACCCGCGACCATCGACGCGGTCGGTCGGCGAGCTGCGGCGAACGGGCGAGAGGCGCCGGCCCGCCGGCGCGCGTCTGGCCACGTAATGTCGATGGCCATGACCGTTTATGCCTTGAATCTCTTCGATGTGGCCGATGCCGAGGAGTACCGCGCATACTCGCGACGGTCGCCCGCCGAGGTTGCCAAGCATGGTGGTCGCGTTGTTGCGCTCGGCAGTTTTCAGGAGGCGATCGTCGGCGACATCGAGCCCCGCCAGGTGCTGATCCTCGTGGAGTGGGAGTCGCGGGAGGCCTTCGACAGCTACTGCAACGACCCGGACCTCGCCGACCTGCATCCGCATCGCGAGAACGGATCGTCGAAATACATCTGGCACCTGTTCGACCGTCTCGACGATCTCAGGCCCGTGCTCCGTCGATGAGCGTGGCCAGGATGGGGGACGGCCCCGCCTCCGGGTGCCCGGCCGGTTCAGATCTTGAGGTAGCCCTTGTCGGCGGGGATTTGGGCGGCGGTGACCAACGACGACGCGTCGCTGGCAAGCCAGACCACGATGTCGGAGACCATGTCGGGAGGCGCGAGGGACTCGGTCGGCAGTGCGCCGGGCGAGAAGCTGTGGATGTAGTGCGGGTGGTCCTGGAAGGTTTGGTACATCGACAGGTCGTTACCCATCGGGGTGTCGGTGCCGTATGGGTGCACGGAGTTGACGCGGATCCCGAATTCGCCGAGCTCGACGGCCAACGAATTGGTCAGTCCGACGACGCCGAATTTGCTTGCGCAGTAATGCCCACATCCGGGGACGGCCTTGATCCCGGCCGCGGAGCTGATGTTGATGATCGACCCACCATTGCCGGCCGCGATCATCACGGGCACAACGGATTTCATGGTGTTCCACAGTCCGGTGAGGTTGATATCGATGGTCTCCTGCCACTGCCGGGGTGAAATCTCCCATACCCGGCCCCAATTCAGCACGCCGGCGTTGGCCACGACGATGTCGAGCCGGCCGAACTGTTCGATGGCATTCGCCACGATCCGCTGTTGGCCGGACAGGTCTCGGACGTCGACTTCGTCGGCGAAAATCTTGCGGCCCTCGCCCTCCACCAGATTGACGGTTTCGGCAAGATCTTCGGGTAGGGCGGATGGGTAGCCGTTGTGTTCGGCGACGGGTGCGCAGGCATCGATAGCGACAATGTCGGCGCCGGCCCGGGCGAGCCGGACGCAGTGGGAGCGGCCCTGGCCGCGGGCGGCCCCGGTCACGTAGGCGACTTTGCCGGCGAGGGGGGCGATTGGCTCGGTCACGCCGATAGCTCCTCTGCTTGCTGCGCTGGCTCGGAGTGTTTCGCCGATGATAAGCATCGCCGTTCCGACGTTTGACGAAATGGCAGAAAATTGGGATTGCCAAGTCAGGGACTCGACCGCGTCGCGGCGGCTGCGTGCGACAGTTACCGGATGACACGTGTCGCCGTGATCGGCGCCGGACCGGGCGGCTTGGTGGCGGCGCGCTGGCTGTTGTCGCAAGGGCTCGAGCCCACGATCTTCGAGCAAGGTTCGACGCTAGGCGGGCAGTGGGCGACGTCGGAGGAATGCAGCGGCATCTGGCCGGGCATGCACACCAACAGCAGCCGCACCATGACGGCCTTCAGCGACCTCGAGCATGACAGCGAACTCGTCTACCAACCCAACCGCGACATTCTCGACTATCTGCATCGCTACGCCGCCAAATTCGGTCTGACGTCACGCATTCGGCTGCGCAACCGAGTCGAACTGGTCAGCCGGGACGACAAGCCCGGCTGGCTCCTGCGCCACGCCGAGGGTATCGACAGATTCGAGCGAGTGGTGGTGGCCAGTGGCAGGTTCAGTGCGCCGGCGGTCCCCCCGGTCGCGGGGCTGGAGACTTTTTCCGGCTGCGCGGGTGCGACGACGACGTTCGGCTACCGGGACGGCACCGCATATCGCGGCAAGCGGATCTTAGTGGCCGGCTGCGCGATCAGTGCGCTCGAAGTCGCTTCGGAGATAGCGCAACTCGGAGCAGCGCACGTGGTTGTGACGCAGCGGCGGCAACGGTACGTCGTCCCCAAATTCGTTTCCGGCGTCCCCACCGACCATCTGCTCTACACGCGATACGGCACCCTGTCGGAAGAGCGCCTCCCGGCTGAGGACGTCGAGGGCCAGTTGAAGGAGATTGTGCTCGGGGCCGCGGGAAGCCCCGAGCAGTACGGAGCCCCGGCGCCGGACCCTTCGGTTCTCACGGCTGGCGTGACCCTCAGTCAGCATTATCTCCCGCTGGTCGCGGAGGGCCGAATCTCGGTGCGGCCGTGGATGAAAACGGTGGCGGGCAGGAGGGTGGTTTTCGCCGACGATCATGCGGAGGAGTTTGACGGAATCTTCTTCGGGACCGGTTTCAATCTGCGCCTACCGTTCTTGAGCGAAGACGTTCAGAAGGTTCTGGACCTCGACGCGGTGCACCTGGACGCGGACCGGTACACCTTCCATCCGGAGCTCCCCGGGCTGGCCTTCGTGGGGATGTGGGACCAGGCGGGCGGGTACTTCGTGCCGCTCGAGCTCCAGGCCAGGTGGATCGCCTACGCGTGGGGCGGTGTCATTCCGGCCGTGGGTGATCGCGAGCAGCGGCTGGCAATCAACGCCTACCGCGCCCGCCGGGGTGCGTCGCAGAAGTCGCGATTGAACCTCGTCGCCATCGCCTTCGCCCGGGCCGCGGGCGTGGAGCCGAGACTGGACAACTGGCCGAACCTGCGCCGCGCGTTGTTATTCGGCCCACTGGCGCCGAGTTGCTTTCGGCTGGAGGGACCTGACGCGCTTCCGGACGCGCCGGAGCGGTTTGTCCGAGAGGCCGCCCGGTTCGGTGCCATCACTTCGAATGACATGACAGAGCGCGAACAACGCTATTTGGCGGCGCTCTCTGACAGCCACCCCTAGTCCGCGGCGGCCAGCACGTCACGTACCGCATCGTCGACCGTGGCCAGCAAGTCCGGGTCGATACCGGCACGTCCGCGAACCAGGACCGAGGCGTTATTGGCCGGCGGCAGGCCCTCGGCCGGACACAGGCCGTCCGGCAGCTTGCCGATCATCGGCAACAACGCCACTCCGAGCCCCGACCGAACCGCCGCGTACAGGCCGGACAGGTCCCCGCACTCGGCGGCGATCTCGTAGACGATGCCGTGATTTTCCAGGATCGCGAAGGCTGGTTCGCGCAAGGTGCACGGCTCGGAGAAGACCACCAATGGTAGGGGGTCGCGCGGAAGCACCGACAGCGTTCGCGCCGAAATCCATTGCAGCCCAACTACTCCCGATGCGTTGGCGCGATCCAGGCCCGCGCCGTCGACCATGATTGCCAAGTCGACCAGCCCACGTTCGATCGAGTCGGCGAGCGACACGTTGCGGTCGAGTCGGAAGCGCACCCGCCGGTCGGGAAGCCGGTCTCGCAGGATGCCCGTCAGTCCGGCCAGCATCACGTCCGCGCCGTGCTCGGTGGCGCCGATCGTCAGAAGCCTGGGCTCCGTGGCGCCCAGGTCGTCGAGCGCCCTGTCGTGCGCGGACAAGATCGTCCTGGCGTGCCGCAGGGCCTTCAGTCCGATTTCGGTGAACACGATGCCGCGGCCGGAGCGTTGGATCAGCGGCTCACCGACGACGGCTTCGACTCGGCGCAGATGCTGGCTGACCGCGGACTGGCTCAGGTGCAGCGCGGCGGCGGCGCGGTGAAACCCGCCACAGTCGGCGACCGCGACCAGGCTGCGCAACGGCGCGATGTCCAGCACCTGGGCCATAACCGCACGATAGTCTGATCAGCGAATCTAATCAATCATTGCGCCGGAAGCGCCGATTTCGCTCAGCCGGATTGGAAATCGATAAGGCAACGCGATCAATCGCGATCAGCAATATTCGTTGGACGGTGGGCGGCGGTCTGAGCAAGCATGGGTCGCATGGACTTGCCGCGCATGCCGCTGACCACCGCGTCGGCGGTGACGTTCCTCTACGCACTCGGTTACCCGATCGGGGTGCTGGCGGTGACCGCCATGGCGCCGATGGATGCCCTGGTGCTGCGATTTGCTTTGGCCGCAATCATTTTGACCGTCTGGGCGGCCTTCGCCAAGGCGCCCTGGCCGCGGGGGGCACAGTTCGGCCACGTCGTGGTGGCAGGTCTGCTGATCCAGGCCGTGCAATTCTGCTGCTGCTACGAGGCCTTTCGGCTCGGGTCACCGGCGGTGCTGTGTGCGGTGGTGATCGCGATGAACCCCGTCGCCACGGCCATCCTGGCCGCGGTGTTCCTGAGTGAGCCGCTCGGGCGGCAACGGGTGGCCGCGCTCGCCCTCGGCGTCGTCGCTGTGCTCGCGGCGTGTGCCAGAAGGCTGACCAGCACCCACGGCCTGGACCCCGTGATCGTGTTGCTTGGCGTTGCGCTGCTTGGGCTTTCGGCCGGCGGCGTCTACCAACAGCGGTTTTGCACCGGCGTCGACTTCCGCACGATGAGCGCGATGCAGAATGCGGTCGCGCTGGTTCCCGCGGCGGCGCTTGCGTTGCTGACGCCGTTCACCGTGCATGACGTCCGGCAGGCGGCGATCGCGATTGCCGGCATGGTGCTGTTGAACGCGACCCTGGCGGTGAGCCTTTATGTCCGCGCCATCAACGCCCACGGTGCGGCGGCGGTGGCGATGCTGTTCGCCGTAATCCCCGCACTCGCCGGGCTACTCTCCTGGCTCATGCTGGGCCAGCGTCCCGACGTCGGCGTCGGGATCGGCCTGGTTCTGGGCGGACTGGCCTGCTGGCTCAACGGCCGGGGGGCACGCGCGCGCCGTGGGGCCGCGGGACGTGGGCCTGAACAGATCTCGGCGGCCACGGTTGACCAGCGCATCCAGGTGTCGTGCGGGTCGCCATCGAGTGCGCGGGGGTAGCGTTCGATCGGGTTCGGATCCGGGTGCGGCGCCGCCCCGAAAAACCCGTCGGACGCGCTCTTCCCAACGACTCCGCTGCGGCTACGGTGATGTCTATGACGCCGGCCGGCCGCTCGTCCGCAAACCCAGTGAAGCGGCGCCCGAGAGACCGCAAAGCGCAGATCGCGAGGGCGGCCGGCGATGCGTTCAGCGAGCTCGGATACCACGCGGTGAGCATGGAAAACATCGCCGCGCGGGTCGGAATCTCGGCGGCGGCGCTGTATCGCCATTCGCAGGGCAAATACGACCTGTTTCGCTCCGCGGTCCTGGCGCTCGGTCAGCTGCTCGTGGACGCCACCGAGTTCGCCGATCAGCTGCCCGCCGACGCCGATCCCCGGGAAACGCTGCGCGCACTAACTGCTGCCCTGATCGACACCACCATCGTCAACCGCACCGCGGGGGGACTCTATCGATGGGAGGGCCGCTATCTGCACGGGGAGGACGAGGAGGTGCTCACCGAGCAGGTCAGGCTGGTCAACCGGCGCCTGCAGCGGCCGTTGATCAGACTTCGGCCCAAACTGCAGTCGCGGCAGCGTTGGGTGCTCTCGGCGGCAATTTTGAGCGTCATCGGCAGCATCACCGATCACCGTTCCCGGCTCAGCAACGACGAGATCCGGGCGACGCTGGCCGACGTCGTGGCCGCGATATCAAAGGTGGACGTGCCGGTGCAGCGGCCGAGCGAGTCGGAGCCGGCGCAAGCGGTGACGATGACGAGGGCCGTCGGCAGCTATGAACTGCTGTTGCACGAATCGATTCGGTTGTTCAATGACCGTGGCTATCGGGAAACCGGCATGGAGGAGATCGCCGCGGCCGTGGGCATACCGGTGGCCAGCATCTACCAATACTTCCCCAGCAAGGCCGCGATACTGGCGGTCTCCTATCGCCGCGGCGCCGACCAGCTCTCCGGCGACCTGTCCACGATCCTGGCCGCGGGCGGTGATCCGGAGCAGTCGCTGCGGCGGCTGATCGACGCCTTCATCGAGCGGCTGTTCGCCAACCCCGAATTGGCCCGCGTCTACTACACGGAGCGCCACAACGTGCCGGACAACGAAGCGGTGCTCCTCTACAACATTCACCGCTCCACCGTCGAATCCTGGGCGCGGCTGGCGGTGGCGGCCCGGCCCGGGCTGACGCTCGGCCGGGCGCGATACGCCGTACACGCCGCCTTCGCCCTGGCCGTCGACATCGGCCAGCTCGTCATCCCCGGCCCCGGCGAGCCCGCCCGCATGACGCTGCGCCGACTGATGGCGACCACGCTGCTCGGCGAATCCGCCACACCTTCCGGTGGGGCAGCCCAGGGCGGCGCGCGCCGCCGTTGATTCGGGACGCAAGCCCTCGCGCGAATGACGCTGTACTTGTTGACGCGCCGGCGAGCGACGGTGCGCGTTAATCGGCTTCAAAACGCCCTCAGCGCAATAAACTCGTCCCCACCGGGCCGCACGGAATCTCAACAACGCCTTTCCAACGGTCCGAATTGCGATTAACATACGGGGAACGTCGGTATGGTACCTAGTCTCCGCGAAAGGCATGCCCGATGCTTCACAGGGTCCGTCAGCTGCTGGACTACCAGTTGACGATCGCCGAGCTGCTGGGTCTGGCCGTGCTGCTGGGCACGCCGTACCTCATCGTCGGGGTGATCTGGTCATCGACCCACACGAGCCACCTGCGCGACATGCACGGTACCGATCTGGTGGTCTCTTTTCTCGGCTCGATCGTGTCCTGGCCGGTGCTGATCTTCGCCAACGTGTGCATGACCTAGGGCACGGGATGATCAAACGCGGACCCCTGGCCTTCGCCGCGGCCGTGGTGGCTTTGACGCTCGGGCTTCTCGCGCTGCGGTTCCCGGTATTCATCGACGAATACGATCAATTCGGTTGGCAAGTCAAATGCGGCAGCGGATTCACCACGGATTTGGCCCAGGCCGCGAGCGCTGACAGGGACGAAAGCGGGTCGGCTAACTACGTCGGCCAATGTGACAGCGCGCTGATGATCAGGCGCGTCTGGGCGATTCCGGCGGCGGCGCTCGGCGGCCTCACGCTGGTGGGGCTGGCGGGGGTGGCGCTCGCACACGATCGCCGCAAGCTCCGCGAAGATTACGCGCCTTAAAACCAGTCGTATTGGCGCACAACCGCGTTCATCGCGGCCACGCCTAGCGCGTGCTCTCGTCGGGAAGGTCGCGCCGGGACTGGTGCCGCCCCGGCGCGTCCGGGTCCTCGTCCTGATGCTCCAGCTGCTCCTGCAACTTGCGCTGTTCCTCGGTCGCCTGCCGGGCGTCCTCGGGCGCGGGTGGCGGGTCGAAATTTACCTGCTGGTCCACGTGGATCTCCTCTGACCGTCTGCGATGCTCCAGTCAGGATCTCCCGAATGCCAGGCATCGAAACCTGGCCGGTCGTCCGCGCAGGCTAGCCCAGATGTGCGGACAGCAGCCAGGCTCCGATCGACTTGCGGCCGTTGCCCTCGTCACGAATGTCGGCACCCCCGAAGGCCTGAAAGCCTTCCGCGACGCTGTCGGGCACGTTGGCGTGAATGCGCGCCGGCCGGATCTCGTCGATCACCCAGTACTTGGACACCACGTCCAGCAACTCGTCCTCGGTGACCGCATTGACCGGGCCGTCGGCCGGCATGCCCGCCCGGTCGAACACCAGCACGAAATACGAGGCGCCGGGGGCGGCGGCCCGCACGATCGACTGCTGGTAACCCTCGCGCAATTCGACGGGCATGGAGTGGAACAGCGTGGAGTCGACGATGGTCCCGAAACGGCCGTCGTAGCCGTCGAAGGAGCTGATGTCGGCGACGTCGAAGGTCGCATTGGCAAGGCCGCGCCGGGCGGCCTTCTCGCGCGCCAGCTTGATGGCGGTCGGCGACTGGTCGAGGCCCACCGTGGTGAAGCCACGCTCGGCAAGGAACAGCGACACCGCCGCCTCGCCGCAACCGGCATCGAGTACGTCACCGTGGAACTTCCCGGCTTCGATGAGAGCCGCGATCTCCGGCTGTGGCTCGCCGATGCTCCACGGCGGCCGATTACCCTCGCCCATCTCCGGGGCCTCGCCCTTGTAGGCGGATTCAAACATTTCCTGAGTCGGCTGAGTCATGCCACAGTTATATCAAGTGCGCTGATATATGTCAACGAAATTGATACCCGGCGCACGCGCTCACCCCGAGGATGGCCGTGCGGTAGCCGGAGTGTTTGCCGAACGAAGCCAGTTCGCCGTTGGGTACTTCGGGCCCCTTGGGCGCGATCGCCCGCTGTGCGGCGACCGCGGCTGCGGTGGCGCCGTCGGCCGGAAGCCGGATCCCAGCTCCCGCCGTCGGTAGTTAGATCATTTAAGCGGTTCGGCCCCTGTGCGCCCGGGGGCGAAGATGACTATCGCGCACGGACATGTTGAGATCGGGTATGGCCGACGACATCGAACTGAGCCCGCGGGACTGGGTGCGCGAGCAGACCGAGCAGATCCTCAAGCAAGGCACCACCGACGGGGTCGAGATTTTCGATCGGCCCGTCGTCCTGCTGACCGTGACCGGGGCGAAATCCGGGAAGAAGCGGTATGTGCCGCTGATGCGCGTCGAAAACGACGGCCGTTACGCCATTGTCGCGTCGAAGGGCGGCGCACCCGAGCATCCGTCGTGGTACTTCAACCTGCAGGCCAACCCCGAGGTGACGTTGCAGGATGGCGAGAGGGTCGTGACGCTGAGGGCGCGCGAGCTCGAGGGGGCCGAGCGCGAAGACTGGTGGCAGCGCGCGGTCGAAGCGTATCCGCCGTACGCCGAATATCAGACGAAGACAACGAGGCAGATACCGGTCTTCGCCTTGGAGTAAACGGTCCGCCGCCCAGTCACTTTCGCCAACGGCGCGCGTCGCCTGCCATTCTCTTGGCCCGGCGAATTTGCGCCGCAAAAGATTTGCATTCGATATGCGCCCGGCCCGTCGTGTTGCGACCGGCCTGGCCGCCCCATACCTTCGGTACGAGTAAGCCATAGCAGGCTAACCAGAACAATGATGTTCCCGGCGAATGTAATCGTCTGTGCTGCAGGGTTTTACATTGCACAATTCGGCGCGTTACGGGCAGGTCCCGAACGTGCCCTCATGCGTAACCCAGGGAGGGCCCATGCAACGCGTCGAGCAGCTGGGGGAACACGATACCGAGACGGACGCCCGCGGCAGCCGGTTTCGCGCGGCCATGCAGTACGACCTTCCGGCGTCATTGGTGGTGTTCCTGGTGGCGCTTCCGCTGTCGTTGGGTATTGCGCTCGCCTCCGACGCCCCGGTGCTCTCCGGCCTGATTGCGGCGATCGTCGGGGGGATCGTCGCGGGGTGTCTCGGTGGGTCACCGTTGCAGGTGAGTGGCCCAGCGGCCGGGCTGACGGTCATTGTTGCTGACCTGGTATCCCAATTTGGCTGGGCCGTAACATGTTTGATCACAGTAATTGCCGGCGCCCTGCAAGTTGTGTTGGGTATCAGCCGGATTGCACGCGCCGCCCTGGCGATCTCGCCGGTCGTTGTGCACGCCATGCTGGCCGGCATCGGCATCACGATCGCCTTGCAGCAGGTGCACGTACTGCTGGGCGGTGAATCGCAGAGCTCGGCCTGGACGAACGTCGTCGGGCTGCCCGCGCAGGTCGTGGGCGCGCACCGGCCCGGGCTCGTGCTGGGCCTGCTTGTCATCGCCATCCTGATCGCTTGGCGCTGGGCGCCGGCTCGGGTGGCCAAGATTCCCGGTCCGTTGGTAGCCATCGTGGGCGTCACGGTCATCTCGGTCGTGTTGCCGTTCAACGTGTCCCGTATCCGATTGGAAGGCTCGGTGCTGGAGGCGCTGCAGCTGCCCCAGCTCCCGCAGGGTAACTGGGGGGCGGTCGTGATTGCGGTTATCACGGTCACGCTGATCACCAGCGTGCAAAGCCTGCTGACGGCGGTCGCGATCGACCGGATGCACACCGGGGCGCGGACCGACTTCAACCGTGAGTTGATCGGACAGGGCGCGGCGAACATGGCGTCGGGCGCGATCGGCGGGCTTCCCATCGCCGGGGTCATCGTGCGCAGCGCGGCCAATGTCAACGCAGGGGCCAAGACCCGGGCATCGACGATCATGCACGGGCTCTGGATCATGGTGTTCGCCGTGCCCTTCGCGGGATTGGTCGAACAGATCCCGACCGCGGCGCTCGCCGGCCTGCTCATCGTCATCGGGATCGAGCTGCTGAAGCCCGCGCACATCGAAACCGCGCTGCGCAACGGCGATCTGGCCGTCTATCTGGTGACCATAGTCTCCGTCGTTTTTCTCAATCTGCTACACGGCGTGCTGATCGGGCTCGCGGTGGCGGTCGCCGTGACCGGGTGGCGGGTAGTTCGGGCCAGGGTGGAAGCGAGGCCCGTGGGCGATGAATGGCATCTAATCATCGAGGGGGCATGCACCTTCCTGGCGCTGCCCCGCCTCACCGGGGTGCTCGCCACTATCCCCGAGCGCACCACGGTCACCGTCCACCTGCTGGCCAATTACCTCGATCACGCTGCGCACCAAGCGATCAGCGACTGGCAGCGCCGGCACTGCGCGACGGGCGGAGACGTAAACGTGCACAACCGGAAGCTGGAACCGTATGGGCGCGAGGGTAAGTCGTCGAAGTCCGAGCGCCGAGCGGCCCATCTCAGCCTGGTCGAAGCGGAGGCCGGCTAGTCCGCCCGGCCAGGCTCATCGATTCAGGTTGGCGGCGATCTGCCCCAACACGGCGAGGTGGTCGTCGACGGTGGACAGCCCCGCGTTCATCGTGTTGACCGATAGGTGGGTGGCGCCGGCATCTCGCCAGGCCGCTATCTCGCGGGCGGTCCGGACGCGGTCGCCGGTCCAGCTGACCCGGCCCTCCATGCCAAGCCGGTCCGCGTCGCGGCCGGCGGCCGCGGCGGCGCGCCGCACCTGCTCGCGGGCGTGGTCCAAACCGGGGCCGGGGGCGGTCATCGGGAACCAGCCGTCCGCGAGCCGGCCCGCGCGTTGCAGCCCGCGATCGGAGGCCGCGCCGATCCACACGGGAATGGGGCGTTGGACGGGCAACGGGGCCAGCCCCGCCGCGGTC
>NZ_LZIX01000175.1:0-2824 GCF_001666955.1 Mycobacterium sp. E735
GGGTGTACCGGCTGGCTTACCGCCTCTCGGGCAATCAGCATGACGCGGAAGACCTGACGCAGGAGACCTTCATCCGGGTTTTCCGATCGGTGCAGAACTACCAGCCGGGAACGTTCGAAGGCTGGCTGCACCGCATCACCACCAACCTTTTCCTCGACATGGTGCGCCGGCGCGCCCGCATCCGGATGGAGGCGCTGCCCGAGGATTACGAGCGCGTGCCCGCCGACGAGCCCAATCCCGAGCAGATCTATCACGATTCACGGCTCGGTCCGGACCTGCAGGCCGCCCTGGATTCCCTGCCGCCGGAATTCCGCGCCGCCGTCGTCCTGTGTGACATCGAGGGCCTGTCCTACGAGGAGATCGGCGCGACGCTGGGCGTAAAGCTCGGCACCGTGCGCAGCCGCATCCACCGCGGACGTCAGGCGTTGCGCGACTACCTGGCCGCTCATCCGCAACCGGGCGCCGGCCGGGACGCGGTGCGCGCCGAGTCGGCGTAGGGTTCGTCGCCTGGCCATGAGCCAGCGGTTTCGCGGTCTCGAGACGCGATATTGCGAGCTGCCTCGCGCTACATTCGAGGGGTAGGCGCAACGAAAGGACCCGGTGATGCCCGATCGAGGACATCTGTTCCGTCGTGCGTTCTCCTGGCTTCCCGCCCAGTTCGCCTCCCAGAGCGATGCCCCCGTCGGCGCGCCGCGCCAGTTCGGCTCTACCGAGCACCTTTCCGTCGAAGCCATCGCGGCCTTCGTCGACGGTGAGCTGCGGATGAACGCGCACCTGCGGGCGGCGCATCACCTGTCGCTGTGCCCGCAGTGTGCGGCCGAGGTCGACGGTCAGAGCCGGGCCCGTGCGGCGCTGCGGGATTCGCATCCGATCCGCATCCCGAGCGCGCTGCTCGGAATGCTCGCCGAGATTCCCTACGATTCGCCCGACGACGCGACCGGCCGGCCGGCCGACCGTTTTGCTGAGCGCGACGCCCGTGAGCAGCGCAAGCGCCCGTAGCTGCGCGCCTTCCGAATGAGCCCCCGTCGTTGATCCGTCCCGATTTTGCGCACCCCGCCCGCGCGCTCATGGGCGGCCGGTCCCGAACCGTGGATACTAGGGTGGACACGACCACGCCGGTGTCGTGGGTATCGCCCGGTGCAGGGCCTGTCTCGAGCGCTCAAGAAGAGGATCCAAAGGGATAACGTGACCTCCGACCAAGGCAACGACAGCGGCAACCGCTTGGCGCCGCGCCCCATCTCCCGTCCGCCGGTGGACCCCGCGTCTCGCCAACTGTTCAGCCGTCCCGACGGACTGCGCGGCTCCTTCGTGGCCGATCGGGTCCGTCCGCGGAAGTACCGGGACCAATCCGAGTTTTCCCCGCACGACGAGCCGGCCGATCCGGTCCTCCAGGAGGCGTTCAGCCGTCCCGTCGGAAGCCCCGACTCGCTGCAGCGCCACCCCGTCGACGCCGGCGCGCTCGCGGCCGAGAAAAACGGGGCCGAGCCCGACGAACTCGACGACCCCTGGCGCGACCCGGCGGCCGCCGCGGCGCTGGGCACCCCGGCGGTCGCCCCCGCGGGACCTCGGGGTCCGCAGGGCTACAGCGGCAAGCTCGGCGTACGCGATGTGCTGTTCGGCGGCAAGGTGTCCTACCTGGCGTTGCTCGCCCTGCTGCTGATCGCGCTGCTCATCGGCGTCATCGGTGGTGTGATCGGCCGCAAGACGGCCGAGGTCGCCGAGGCGTTCACCACCTCGAAGGTGACCCTGTCGACCAACGGCAACGGTGAAGGTCCGGCCGGCCGGTTCGCCAAGGTGGCGGCCGCGACCGCGAACGCGGTGGTCACCATCGAGTCCAAGAGTGACCAGGAGGGCTTGCAGGGCTCGGGCGTGGTGGTCGACGGGCGCGGCTACATCATCACCAACAACCACGTGATCTCCGAGGCGGCCAACAATCCCAGCCAGTTCAAGACGACCGTGGTGTTCAACGACGGTAAGGAAGTGCCCGCCAACCTGGTCGGCCGCGACCCGAAGACCGACCTGGCCGTGCTCAAGGTCGACAATGTCGACAACCTGAGCGTGGCCCGGTTCGGCGACTCGGACAAGGTGAATGTCGGTGACGAGGTCCTCGCGGCGGGCGCGCCGCTGGGGCTGCGCAGCACCGTGACCCACGGCATCATCAGCGCGCTGCACCGTCCCGTCCCGTTGTCGGGTGAGGGCTCGGACACCGACACCGTCATCGACGCGCTGCAGACCGACGCGTCGATCAACCACGGCAACTCCGGCGGCCCGCTGATCGATATGGATTCGCAGGTGATCGGCATCAACACCGCGGGTAAGTCCTTGTCCGACAGCGCGAGTGGGTTGGGCTTCGCGATCCCCATCAACGAGGCCAAGATGGTGGCGCAGACGCTGATCAAAGACGGCAAGATCGTGCACCCGACGCTGGGCATCAGCACCCGGTCGGTGAGCAACGCGATCGCCGCCGGCGCGCAGGTCGCCAACGTGAAGGCGGGAAGCCCCGCGCAAAAGGGCGGAATCCTGGAGAATGACGTGATCGTCAAGGTCGGTAACCGCAAGGTCGCCGACGCCGACGAGTTCGTCGTCGCCGTCCGGCAGTTGACCATCGGCCAGGACGCCCCGATCGAGGTGGTCCGCGACGGTCGGCACGTCACCCTGACCGTCAAGCCCGACCCCGACGGAAGCTAGATGTTCGGCAGCCTGAGCTGGGAGCACATCCTGGTCCTCGTCGTGGTCGGGCTGGTGGTGCTCGGCCCGGAGCGGCTTCCCGGTGCGATCCGCTGGACGTCGACCGCGCTGCGGCAGGCCCGCGACTACCTGAGTG
>NZ_LZIX01000176.1:0-1823 GCF_001666955.1 Mycobacterium sp. E735
CCCGTCGTTCGGGGTCCACGTGGTGGTCACGGCCGATCGCGAATCGGAGCTGCGGCCCCCGGTGCGAAGCGGGTTCGGCTCCCGGGTCGAGCTGCGGCTGGCCGCCGTGGAGGACGCCAAACTGGTGCGGTCCCGGTTCGCAAAGGAAGTTCCGGTCAAGCCGGGCCGCGGCATGGTCGCGGTCAACTACGTCCGCCTCGATTCCGACCCACAGGCCGGTCTGCACACGTTGGTGGCCCGCCCCGCGCTCGGGAGCACAGCTGACTACGTCTTCGAGTCCGACAGCGTCATCGACGCCGTGAGCCGCCTGACGAGCAGCCAGGCCCCGCCGGTGCGCCGCCTCCCGGCGCGGTTCGACGTGGAGCAATTGCGCGAGCTGGCCGCACGGGACACGCGACAGGGCGTCGGTGCGGGCGGAATCGCTTGGGCCATCTCCGAATTGGACCTGTCGCCGGTGTACCTCAACTTCGCCGAGAACGCGCACCTGATGGTGACGGGTCGACGCGAATGTGGGCGCACCACGACGCTGGCCACCATCATGTCCGAGATCGGCCGGCTGTACGCGCCGGGAGCCAGCAGCGCGCCCACGCCGCCGCCCGGCCAGCCGTCGGCACAGGTCTGGCTGGTGGACCCGCGGCGCCAGCTGCTGACCACGCTGGGTCCGGACTATGTCGAGAAATTCGCCTACAACCTCGACGGCGTCCAGGCGATGATGGGCGAGTTGGCGGCGGTCCTGGCCGGACGCGAGCCGCCGCCGGGTCTGTCCGCCGAGGAGTTGCTGTCGCGGTCGTGGTGGAGCGGTCCGGAGATCTTCCTGATCGTCGACGACATCCAGCAGCTGCCGGCAGGTTTCGACTCGCCACTGCACAAGGCCGCCCCGTGGGTGACCAGGGCCGCCGACGTCGGGTTGCACGTGCTCGTCACGCGCACCTTCGGTGGTTGGTCGTCGGCGGGCAGCGACCCGATGTTGCGAGCGCTGGCCCAGGCGAACGCGCCGCTGCTGGTCATGGACGCCGACCCGGACGAGGGCTTCATCCGCGGCAAGATGAAGGGTGGGCCGCTGCCCCGTGGTCGAGGCCTGCTGATGGCCGAGGACACCGGTGTGTTCGTCCAGGTCGCGGCGACGGAGTTGCGCAAGTAAGGCGGATACCGCTGCGCCGGGGCTGGCCGAATCAGCCCCAGCGCAGCGGTAATTCTTTGAGCGCGAAACTCTTCGACGGGTAGTTGATCGCGGGGACGTAGTCCGCCGGCACGTCGAAGTCGGGGATCTGCCTGAGCCATTCTCCGACGATGACGGTCAGCTCGATCCGCGCCAGATGAGAGCCCAGGCAGCGGTGCGGTCCGCCCCCAAACCCCCAGTGCCGGTGGACCTTTCCGTCCATCACGAGCTCGTTGACGGACGTGGCGTCGCTCTCGTCGCGGTTGACCGCGGCCATGCACAACCGCACCGATGTGCCGGGCGGCAACGTCATGCCGCCGATTTCGACGAATTGGGTGGTGATCCGGGGGGCCACCGGCGCAGAGGGCTCCAGCCGGACGATCTCTTCGATGAAAACCCGGATCTGCCTTGGGTTCTCGCGAAGCGAAGCGCGCAGCTGTGGCCGGCGCGCCAACTCGAACAGGCAGAATCCGATCGCCGCGGTCACCGTGTCCAGGCCCGCCAGGATCAGCAGGTGGCTCATGCCCAGCAGTTCCAGATCGGTGAAGTCACCGTCACTGGCCATGACTTGCGACAGCATGTCGGAGCCGGGGTTTTGGCGGCGTTGCTGGATCGCATTGACCAGGTACTCCAACAGCAGCTGGCTCTTCTCGAGGTCGGCCTG
>NZ_LZIX01000177.1:0-1051 GCF_001666955.1 Mycobacterium sp. E735
GTCCGACGGCGGGGAGAACAAGCCGTCCAATCCCAGCGACCCGCACGACGGGGTCTACACGGCGGCGCGGCTGGCCCGGGACGAGGGGGTGCCCATCTCGACGATCTCGTTCGGCACCAAGACCGGCGAGATCGAGATGGACGGGCAGCGCGTGGCCGTCCCGGTTTCGACGGACCAGATGAAGACGATCGCCAAGCTGTCCGGCGGGCAGTCCTACACCGCCAGCAACATCGCCGAGCTCAACAAGAGCTACAACGCCATCGAGAAGGACATCGGCTATCGCACCGTGGCCGGGCCGGGCAGCGCCGGGTGGCTGCGCCTGGGCGTGATCACCGCATTGATCGCGACGGCGCTGGCGCTGCTGATCAACCGGCGGCTGCCGGTCTGATCGTCAGGACGGCAGCCGGCGGTTCAGGAACAGGCCGGCCAGGATCGCGCCGGCCAACGCGACCGCCCCCAGCAGCATCCACGCGAGGCTGGCGTCGCCCTTGACGGTCTCGTACCCGATCTGGCGCTGCAGGGTCGAGTAGACGTTCTTCAGCGACTCCAGGCTGTCGGCATGGAACGCCTGGCCGTCGGTGATCTCGCAGATCTTCTGCAGCGTCTGGTCGTCTACGGGAACCGGGATGGTGGCGCCCTCGTACTCGACGGTGCCGTACGGCGTCCCGAAGGAGATCGTCGAGATCTGCACGCCCGCGGCCTTGGCGGCCCGGGCGGCGGTGAACGCCCCCTGCGGGGCGTTGGCGTCCAGCGGCACGTTCTCCGCGCCGTCGGACAGCAGCACGATGCGGGCCGGGGGCGGGGTGTCGCCACCCGTGATGGCCAGGGCGCTCACCGCGTGCAGGGCGGTGAAGATGGCCTCGCCGGTGGCCGTGCTGTCGGCGAAGTCGAGCTTCTTGAGCGCGTCGATCGTCGCCTGGTGCTGCGGGGTGGGCGACACCAGCAGGTATGGCGTGCCGGCGAAGCCGACCAGGCCCAGGTTGATGCCCGGCGTGAGCTGACTGGCGAACTGGCCGGCCGCCTCCTCGGCGGCCTTGAGCCGGTTCGGCGG
>NZ_LZIX01000178.1:0-51243 GCF_001666955.1 Mycobacterium sp. E735
GCACCCGAGGAGGATTCCATGCCGAAGACGACGAAAGGCGGCAAGCCGAAGAAGGACGAATTGCCGAGCACTTTGCGTCGCCGAACCCCGCCTCCCGCCGGGCGAAATATGTCAAGATGATTGACATGGTTCAGGCCGAAGATGCCCCGCTTGGTTACCTGCTCTACCGGGTGGCCAGTTTGCTGCGACCGGAGGTTTCCGCGGTGTTGGGCCCGCTGGGCCTGACGCTGCCCGAATTCGTCTGCCTACGAATGCTTTCCATCCTTCCGGGGATGTCGAGCGCCGAATTGTCTCGGCAGGCCGGCGTCACACCGCAGGCGATGAACACGGTGCTGCGCAAGCTGGAAGACATTGGCGCCGTGGCGCGCCCGACGTCGGTGTCCAGCGGCCGCGCGCTGCCCGCCACGCTCACCGGCCAGGGCCGCGCCCTGCTCAAACGCGCCGAAGGCGCGGTGCGGACCGCCGACGCCCGCATCCTGGCCAAGCTGACCGAGAGTCAGCAGCGCGAGTTCAAACGAATGCTCGACAAGCTCGGTTCCGACTGACCGGCGACTAAGCGGCTTGGATCCGGGCCCACGGCCGCGCCTCTTCGAGTTCGTGGGCCAGCTCGAGCAGTAGCGCCTCCTGGCCGATGTCGGCCGAGAGCATCATGCCCACCGGCATGCCTTCGTCGGACTGGGCCAACGGAAGCGAGATCGCCGGCTCACCGGTGACGTTCTGCAGCGGGGTGAACGAGACCCAGTCGATCAGTCGTTCGATGACCTGGTGGTAATCGGTGGGTGCCAGATATCCGATGCGGGGCGTCTCGTCGGCGAGCGTCGGGGTCAGCACGAGGTCGTAGGTGCCGAAGAATCTTGCGGTGCGCCTACGGATTCGGCGCAGGCGCATGATCGCCAGCGGCAGTCGGTGCATGTTGCGGGCGGTGTGGCGCTCCAGACCGAGGGTCAGGCTGTCCAGCCTGCTGCGGTCGAAGGTCGCGCCGAACATCCGGCGCCCCGTGCGGACCTGGGCCAGCGCCAGGAAGCCCCAGTACAACACGAAGTCGTCGACAAAACTGGCCGGCACCGGGGGTTCTTCGAGGTATTCGACGCGGTGGCCGAGCTCCTCGAGAAGACCGGCCGACTTCAGCGTGAGCTCGCGCACCTGCGGGCTGCAGTCCCGTTGCACCGAGCGGGTCAGCACGGCGATTCGCAGCCGCTGCCTGCCGGGACCGGTGACATCCCCGATCGGCGCCAGTTTCGGATTACGCCAGATGCGTTCGGCCTCCCGGTAGAACGCCGCGGTGTCGCGCACCGATCGAGTGACCACACCGTTGGCGACGATGCCCACCGGCATCCGGCGCAGGTGCGGGTCCAGCGGCAGCCGCCCACGCGACGGCTTCAGCCCGACGAGGCCGTTGCAGGCGGCGGGGATGCGGATGGATCCGCCTCCGTCATTGGCGTGGGCCATCGGCACCACGCCGGCGGCGACGAATGCCCCAGAGCCCGACGACGATGCGCCGGCACTGAAGTCGGTGTTCCACGGGTTGCGGACCGGCCCCAGCCGGGGGTGCTCGGCGGACGCGCTGAAACCGAATTCCGACAGCTGCGTTTTTCCCACGGGTGCCAGCCCGGTAGCCAGGAACAGCCGGGTGAACTCGCCGTCGGAGGTGGCATTCCACGGCGTCCACGCGTCGGTGCCGTGCATCGTCGGCTGGCCGGCGATGTCGACGTTGTCCTTGAGGAACGTCGGGACCCCGCTGAAGAAGCCGTCGGCAGGGCTGCCCGACGCGCTGTCCCGGGCCTGTTGGAAGGCCGCATACGCCAAACCGTTGAGCACCGGATCGACGGCCTCGGTGCGGGCGATCGCCGCCTCGACGACCTCCGCCCTGCTGACCCAGCCGGCCTGTATCGCGTGGGCGAGGCCGACCCCGTCGAGATCACCGAGGGCGTCGTCGCCGAACGCATGCACGTGTCGCATGAATCGACGCTAGCCCGCCTTCGCGCGGGACTTAGGCCTGGCCCACTTCGAAGCGCACGAACCGCGTCACCGTCACGCCGGCCTCGTCGAGCAGGGCCTTGACCGTCTTCTTGCTGTCGGACACCGACGGCTGCTCCAGCAGCACCGCGTCCTTGAAGAAACCGTTCAGCCGGCCTTCGACGATCTTGGGCAGCGCCTGCTCCGGCTTGCCCTCCGCCTTGGCCGTCTCCTCGGCGATACGGCGCTCGCTGGCCACGACGTCTTCAGGAACGTCCTCGCGGGACAGGAAGCGCGCCTTGAGGGCGGCGATCTGCAGCGCGACCGAGTGCGCGGCCTCGGAATCCGAGCCCTGGTACTCGACCAGGACGCCGACGGCGGGGGGCAAGTCGGCCGCCCGCTTGTGCAGGTAGGCCTCGACCGTCCCGTCGAAGTACGCGACGCGACGCAGCTCGAGCTTCTCGCCGATCTTGGCCGACAGGTCGGCGATGGCCTGCTCGACCGTGGAGTCGCCGGCCTTGGCGGCCTTCAGCGCGTCGACGTCGGTGGCCTTGGACTGGGCCGCGGCCGCGACGATGTCGTCGGCGAGCTTCTGGAACTCGGCGTTCTTGGCGACGAAGTCCGTCTCCGAGTTCAACTCGATCAGCGCGCCGCCCTGGGCGGCGACCAGGCCCTCGGCCGTGGCGCGTTCGGCGCGCTTGCCGACGTCCTTGGCGCCCTTGATGCGCAACGCTTCGACGGCCTTGTCGAAGTCGCCGTCGCTCTCGGCCAGCGCGTTCTTGCAGTCGAGCATGCCGGCGCCGGTGAGCTCACGAAGCTTCTTGACGTCGGCGGCGGTGAAGTTGGCCATGTCAGCCTTCCTATGAAGGGTCTGGTGTCGATTCGGGTGCGCCCGCAGCGGCGTCGGTGGGGGCGCTGGCAGCGGCGGAGGCCAGCAGTTCCTGCTCCCATTCGGGCAGCGGCTCGGCGGCCTCCGCCTCGGGCTTGCCGTCGCCGCGGCCGACCCCGGCGCGGGCCTGCAGGCCCTCGGCGACCGCGGAGGCGATCACCTTGGTCAGCAGCGCGGCCGAGCGGATCGCGTCGTCGTTGCCCGGGATCGGGTAGTCGACCTCGTCGGGGTCGCAGTTGGTGTCCAGGATCGCGATGACCGGGATGCCGAGCTTGCGGGCCTCGCCGACCGCGATGTGCTCCTTGTTGGTGTCGACGACCCAGATCGCCGACGGCACCTTGGCCATGTCGCGGATACCGCCGAGGCTGCGCTCCAGCTTGTTCTTCTCCCGGGTCAGCATCAAGATTTCCTTCTTGGTGCGGCCCTCGAAGCCACCGGTCTGCTCCATCGCCTCGAGCTCCTTGAGGCGCTGCAGCCGCTTGTGCACGGTGGAGAAGTTGGTGAGCATGCCGCCCAGCCAGCGCTGGTTCACGTACGGCATGCCGACGCGGGTGGCCTCGGCCGCAACCGATTCCTGCGCCTGCTTCTTGGTGCCGACGAACAGGACGGTGCCGCCGTGGGCGACGGTCTCCTTGACGAACTCGTACGCCTTGTCGATGAAGGTCAGCGTCTGCTGCAGGTCGATGATGTAGATGCCGTTGCGGTCGGTGAAGATGAACCGCTTCATCTTGGGATTCCAGCGACGGGTCTGGTGCCCGAAGTGGGTGCCGCTGTCGAGCAGCTGCTTCATGGTTACGACGGCCATGCGTGTGCCTTACGTGTGTCGGTTGTCGCCCGGCATCGGGTGAAGCCGGGCCCTGGCGCCTGCTGCGATGCCGGACCTCGCCAGGAAACCCTGGCGGGGACCGCCCGGCACGCGGTGCGAACTCCTAGTGGAACGGGAGACGCGGGGCGGACGCGCGAAGTCAGCCCGCGAACGAGCTGCGACCAGCAGTTTACACGGACTCAGCTGGTGGTTTTGCACAGCACCGGCCGCACCTGAGTGGCGACGGCGCCGGTGGCCCACTCAACTGAGCCGATGCGACGGGTTTGGTGGCTGTTGGCGTGGCTGACGGTGCTCGGCGCGGCGCCGGCGGGTGCGGACGACGCCCGCCTGGACTGGCCGCTGCGCCCGCCGCCCGCCGTGGCCCGGGGGTTCGACGCCCCGTCCCCAGACTGGCGGCCGGGGCATCGGGGGGTGGACCTGCCCGGCGTCCCTGGTCAGCCGGTGTACGCGGCGGGCACCGCCACGGTGGTGTTCGCCGGTCAGCTGGCGGGGCGCCCGGTGGTGTCGCTGGCCCACCCCGGCGGGCTGCGCACCAGCTACGAGCCGGTCCGGGCGGCGGTGCGGGTCGGCCAGCCGGTGACGGCCCGGACCGTGATCGGCTCGCTCGAGCCCGGGCATGCCGGCTGCCGGGCGGCGGCCTGCCTGCACTGGGGCGCGATGTGGGGCCCGGCGTCCGGCGCCCATTACGTCGATCCGCTGGGCCTGGTGAAATCGACGCCGATCCGGCTCAAGCCGCTGCGGGGCTGAGCGTGCGGGCCGTGCCCCCAGCCACACCCGTCTCCGGCCGGAGGGCGGACCCTCGTGCCTCGGGGCTTCCCGGCGCCGGGGCGGAAGTGACGCCCGGGAATCGCCGGCTCACGCCCGCGGGTGGGCCTGATCATGCACTGCCCGCAACCGGGAGACGGCGACGTGGGTGTAGAGCTGGGTCGTCGCCAGGCTGGAATGGCCGAGTAGCTCCTGCACGACCCGCAGGTCGGCCCCACCTTCCAGCAGATGCGTCGCCGCGCTGTGCCGCAGCCCGTGCGGGCCCAGGTCGGGGGCGCCGTCCACCGCGGCGACCGTCTGGTGCACCACCGTGCGGGCCTGGCGCACGTCGAGCCGGCGGCCCCGCGCGCCCAGCAACAGCGCCGGACCGGACTCGGCGGTCACCAGGGCCGGGCGGCCCTCGTCGAGCCAGGCGCGCAGCGCCTCGGCGGCCGGCATCCCGAACGGCACGGTGCGCTGCTTGTTGCCCTTGCCGAGCACCCGCACCAGCCGATAACCGGTGTCCACGTCGTCGATGTCCAGGCCGCACAGCTCGCTCACCCGAATCCCGGTGGCGTACAACATCTCGACGATCAACCGGTCCCGCAACGCCATCGGATCACCTTGTTGGGCACCCGATTTCGCGGCGGCCATCGCGTCGAGCGCCTGATCTTGGCGGAGCACCGCCGGCAGCGTGCGGTGCGCCTTGGGCACCTGCAGCCGCGCCGCCGGGTCCCCGGCCAACAGGCCACGCCGCGCGGCCCACGCGGTGAACGCCTTGACCGCCGACGTGCGACGGGCCAACGTCGTGCGCGCCGCTCCCGCCGTGGCCGAGGCGGACAGCCAGGAGCGCAGGAGCGGCAGGCTCAGCCCGTCCAGCGCGGCGCCGCGGCTCTCGAGGAACGTCAGCAGCGAGCGCAGGTCACCGAGGTAGGCCCGGCGGGTGTGCGCCGAGCGGCCGCATTGCAGCGACAGGTATTCGTCGAATTCCTCGAGGATGGCCTCCACGCCTGCAACGTTCGCAGGAGCCGGGGACCCGGTTCAGTCGACGCGCCGAAGCGTGTCCGGGGTGAGATCTTTCAGTGTCGGATAGCCGTCGACCGCCATGATCAGGTCCGCTTCGGCCAGCAGCGAACGCAGCACGTGGACGACGCCGTCGACGCCGCCCAATGCCAGGCCGTACGCGTACGGCCTGCCGATCCCCACCGCGGTCGCGCCCAGCGCCAGCGCCTTGACGATGTCGGCGCCGCTGCGGATGCCCGAGTCGAACAGCACCGGCAGCCCGTCGGCCGCCTCGATCACCCCGGGCAGGCAGTCCAGCGCCGGCAGGCCGCCGTTGGCCTGGCGTCCGCCGTGCGTCGAGCAATAAATACCGTCGACGCCGCCGTCCCTGGCGCGTCGGGCGTCGTCGGGATGGCAGATGCCCTTGACGATGAGCGGCAGCTTGGTCAGCGACCGCAGCCAGGGCAGGTCGGCCCACGTCAACGGATTGCCGAAGGTCGTAATCCACTGCAGCACAGTGGCCTGCGGGTCTTCCTCGGGCGGGCGTGCCAGGCCGGCGCGAAAGACCGGGTCGCTGGTGTAGTTGGCCAAGCAGTGCCCGCGCAATTGCGGAAAATTCGCCGTGCTGAGGTCGCGCGGACGCCAGCCGGGAACCCAGGTGTCCAGCGTGACGATGATGCCCCGGTAGCCGGCGGCCTCGGCCCGCTGCACCAGGCTCGCGGCGAGCTCGCGGTTCTTGGGCGTGTACAGCTGGAAAAAGCCGGGCGTGTCGCCGAACTGGGCGGCGACGTCTTCCAGTGGGTCGGCGGTCAGGGTGGAAACGACCATCGGGACACCGGTGGCCGCCGCGGCGCGCGCGGTGGCCAGGTCGCCATGGCCGTCTTGAGCGCAGATGCCGATGACGCCGATCGGGGCCATGAACACCGGCGACGGCAGCCTCAGGCCGAACATCTCGACCGACAGGTCACGCTCGGCGGCGCCGACGAACATCCGCGGCATCAAGCCCCAGCGGTCGAATGCCTCGCGATTGGCCCGTTGGGTGCGCTCGTCGCCGGCGCCACCCGTGACGTAGGACCACACCGACGGCGACATCGCCCGTTCCGCCCGGGCCTCCAGCTCCGCGAAGGCCATCGGCAGCGCGGGCGCGACCCCGCCCAGACCCTGGAAGTAGATCTCGTTCTGGTAATCGCCGAAATGCGCCATGGAAGTAGAGGATGCCAGCCGGCGATCGGACCGACGAACCCGCTACGAAGCCCCGGCCTCGGCCTCGGCCAGTTCCTTCTTCCATTGCCGGAAGGTCTCTTCGGTGCGGCCGCGCCGCCAGTAGCCCGAGATTGACGACGCCCACTTCGCGTCAACGCCGCGCTCCTTGCGGATGTAGGGCCGCAGATTGTGCATGACGCTTTGCGCCTCGCCGTGGACGAACACGTGCACCCGCCCGGGCAGCCACGGCGTGGTGGTGACGGCCTCGATCAGCGGGGCGTGGTCGCCTGCGCGGTCCTCGGGGACCAGGTCGGCCCGGCCGCCGCGATAAACCCAATGCACCTCGACGCCTTCCGGCGCCGTCAGAGGAATCTCGTCTTCCTGGCCCGCCACCTCGATGAACGCCTTGCCGACGGCGCTGGGTGGCAACGCTTCCAGGGCGACGGCGATCGCCGGCAGCGCCGATTCGTCACCGGCCAGCAGATGCCAATCGGCGGCCGGATCGGGGGTGTAGGCACCGCCGGGACCCATCAGGAAGATCCGCTGGCCGGGCTGCGCCGCGGCCGCCCACTGGCCCGCGATCCCGTGCTCGCCGTGCGTGACGATGTTCAACGTGAGCTGACCGGCGGCGCTGTCGACGCGGCGGACCGTCATGGTCCGAACCGACGGCCGCTTCTCGGGCGGCAGGCCGGCGAAGCTGTCGAGGGTCAACGGCTGCGGCAAGTCCGTGACGTCGACGTCGTCGGCGACGAACGCCAGCTTGACGTAGGAGTCGGTGAATTTGCTGGGCACGAAGGCGTCGAAGTCCTTGCTGCCCAGCACGACCGCGACCATGTGCGGTGTGAGCTCCTTGGTATCGACAACCTCGAAGCGTTGCAGAGGTCGACCCGCCACTTGTCCTCCTGTCCCCGCCCGACCCCCGTCGACTATACGAGCCGCGGCGTCGACGCAGCTCGGCCGCTCGAGGCCCGGGGAAGTCGCCACTTGCCCTCCTGACGACACACCAACCCGGCCAGCTCGAGCATGGCCAGCGGCCCCAACACCCGCTCGGGCGCCAGCCCCGACGCAATCGCGAGCTGTTCGACGGTTGCGGCGCCGCGGCCCGGCAGCGCCTCGTACACCCGGCGTTCGCCGTCACTCAGCCCGTCGAGCTCGGTCGCCGGGCGCGGTTCCTCGGCGGCCAGCTCCCCGATGCGGCCGATGAGCTCGACGATGTGGTCGGCCCGGGTGACCAGCTCGGCGCCGTCGCGCAGCAGCGCGTGGCAGCCGGCCGACGCCGACGACGTCACGGGCCCGGGCACCGCCGCGACCACCCGCCCCAGCGCCCGCGCCCACGCGGCGGTGTTGGCCGCTCCGCTGCGCAGCCCCGCTTCGACCACCACCGCGGCCCCCGCGACGGCGGCCACCAGTCGGTTGCGGGTCAGGAATCGGTGGCGCGCGGGCCGAACGCCCGGCGGGTATTCGGTGAAGAGCAACCCGTGTTGGCCCACGCGATGCAGCAACGTGGTGTGGCCGCTCGGATACGGGATGTCGAGTCCCCCGGCGAGGACGGCCACGGTGACGCCGTCAGCATTGAGCACCGCCCGGTGCGCGGCCCCGTCGATGCCGTAGGCGCCGCCGGAGACGACGGCCACCTCGCGTTGCACCAGCCCGACCGCCAAGTCCTCGGCGACCTGCTCGCCATATGCCGTCGCGGCCCGCGTGCCCACCACGGCGGCAGCCCTGTGCGCCACCTCGTCGAGCCGGATCGGACCTTGCGCCCACAACACCATCGGGGCCGCGCCGCGCGCTCTGCCCGAGGCGCCGCCGAACGCGGCAAATGCCAGCAGCGGCCACTCGTCGTCGTCGGGCGTGATCAACCGTCCCCCGCGGCGGGCGAGCAGCTCGAGGTCGGCCGCGGCGCAGTCGATTTCGCGCCTCGCCTCCGTGTGCCGCGCTAGATCGTCGTCGACCACGCCGCGGCGCACCCGGTCGGCCGCCTCTACCGGGCCGACGGACCGCACCAGGGTGGCCAGCCCGGCACAGGGCGGCTCGGCCACCCTGGACAGGTACGCCCAGGCGCGCAGCGCCGGATCGTCGACCGCCGTCAGCATTGGGGCGCTGCGGCTTCCAAGAATCCGCCAAGGATTCGTTTAGCCCCATACGCGAATGTGTTGTCGTCGACCCCCATTCGCCATCGCGCGGCCGGCAACGAACGGAGCAAACAATGATCGTCTGCTCGCCGACCCAGCTCGCGGCGCCCGCTCGCCCGGTAAACCCTTGGGCGATCGCGGCGTTCGCGCTGAGCCTGGTCAGCTGGTGCGGCCTGCCCATCCCGATCCTGAGCGGCGTCCTCGCGTTCGTCGCGCTGCGTGACATGGAACAGCGCGGCGAGCGCGGCCGCGCGATGGCGCAGTTCGCCCGGGCGTTCGCCATCCTGGTGACCGTCGCGATAGCGGTCCGCGGCGGGCACAACGACTGGCTGACCAAGGCGTACTGGTGATTTGCGGTCGGCGCTCATCGCTGCGCCCCCGGCTGACGGAAGCTGAGCGCGGCGGCGACCTCCTCGGGCCCGGGCGATACCCCGCCGGCGAGATCGGTCAGGCTCCACGCGACCCGCAGCGTCCGGTCCAGGCCCCGGATGCTGAGCGCACCACGGTCCAGGGCCTTCTGCAGCGGAGTCATCGCCGCGTTGCCGGGGCGGAACTTTCGGCGCAACAGCGCCCCGCTCACTTCGGCGTTGGTCCGAAATCCATACGGTGACCACCGCTGGGCCGCGGCCGCGCGGGCCTGGGCCACCCGGAGCCGAACCTGTGCCGTCGATTCGGCTTCGCCGCCGGAGAACGCGCCCGCGCGCACCGAGTGCATCTGCACCCGCAGGTCCACCCGGTCGAGCAGTGGACCGGACAGCTTGCCGAGGTAGCGGCGCTTGGCCGCGGCCGCACAGATGCAGTCCTGCGGATCGGCGGGTGCGCAGGGGCACAGGTTGGCCGCCAGCACCAGCTGAAACCGCGCGGGGTAGCAGGCGACACCGTCGCGCCGCGCGAGACGAATCTCCCCATCCTCCAAGGGAGTTCGCAAGGCTTCCAGCGCGCTGACACTGATCTCTGCGCATTCGTCCAGGAAGAGCACACCGCGATGCGCGCGGCTGACGGCGCCGGGGCGCGCCATGCCCGAGCCGCCGCCGACGAGCGCCGCGACGCTGGAGCTGTGATGCGGCGCCACGAACGGCGGCGCGGTGATCAGCGGCGTCTCCCCCGACAGCAGCCCGGCCACCGAATGGATCGCGGTGACCTCGAGCGACTCGCTCTCCGAGAGCGGCGGCAGCAGACCCGGGAGCCGCTGGGCCAGCATGGTTTTGCCGACGCCCGGCGGCCCGGTGAGCATGAGGTGGTGCGACCCGGCGGCCGCCACCTCCACCGCGAACCGCGCCTGGGTCTGCCCGACCACATCGGCCAGATCCACCGAGGGTTCCGGCGGGGTGGCCGTCGTGGTGATGCGGTGGTGCAGGGCGATGGACCCGGCGAGCCATTTCTGCAGCTGCCGCAACGTCCGCACGCCCCAGACGTCGATGCCGTCGACAAGGCTGGCCTCGGCCAGGTTGTCGACCGGGACGACGACGGCAGGCCAGCCGTCGCGCTTGGCGGCCAACACCGCCGGCAGCACACCGCGCACGGGGCGCACCCGGCCGTCCAGCGACAACTCGCCCAGCAGCACCGTCTTCTCGAGGCGGTCCCACGGGTTCTTTCGCTGCGCCGACAGGACGGCCGCGGCCAGGGCAATGTCGTAGACCGACCCCATTTTGGGCAGCGTCGCCGGCGAGAGCGCGAGCGTGAGCCGCGCCATCGGCCAGTCGTTGCCGCAGTTGGTGACCGCGGCCCTGACCCGGTCACGGGATTCCTGCAGTGCGGCGTCGGGCAGACCCACCAGATGAACGCCCGGCAGTCCGGAGGTGATGTCGGCTTCGATTTCCACGATCTGTCCATCCACTCCGCGGACGGCGACCGAGAACGCGCGGCCGAGCGCCATCAGCCGATCCCTTGCAGATGGGTGATTTCGGGCGTCCGCCGGCGCCCGATCCGCACCCGGATCACGTCGATGCGCAGCGCCGCCCAGCGCGTGTCCTGGCCCGCCAGCCACAGCCCGGCCAGGCGGCGCAGCCGACGGACCTTTCGCTCGGTGACCGCGTACGCCAGCCCGCCGTAGCCGTCGCCGGTACGGGTCTTCACCTCGACGAACACCACAGTGCGGGTGGCGTCGTCGCAGGCGATGACGTCTAGTTCGCCGTAGCGGCAACGCCAGTTGCGTTGCAGAACACGCAATCCCGCCCTCGCCAGATGGTCAACCGCGAGCGCCTCACCGAGCGCTCCGAGCTGGATCCGGGTCATCGTCGTTTCGGTCGTCATGCCGGCAACTGTGCGGGCCGGCCCCGACACGGCGGGCCACTGCGGCGCGTGTGAGCCGTCCACGCGGCCGGTTATCCCCAGTGCCGCGCTCATCCACAGTCGGCCGACACCGTCTAGCCGATGCGATCGGCCCTGGTGTAGATGTTCATCGAGTCCTCGCGCAGGAAGGCGACCAATGTGATGCCCGACTCCTCGGCCAACGACACGGCCAGCGACGACGGCGCCGACACGGCGGCCAGCACCGGAATCCCGGCCAGCACCGCTTTTTGCGTCAACTCGAAGGAGGCCCGCCCACTGACCAGCAGGACCGAGCCGGCCAGCGGCACTCGTCGCTGCTCCAGCGCCCAGCCGATGACCTTGTCCACGGCGTTGTGCCTGCCGACGTCCTCGCGCACCGCGAACATCGTCCCGTCGACCCCGAACAGCGCGGCCGCGTGCAGCCCGCCGGTGCTGTCGAAAACCTTTTGCGCGGAACGGAGTTGGCCCGGCATCGCTTCAAGTGTGGCCGCCGCGACAGTCGCCGGATCCGCCCCGGGGGCGAAACGACCGATCACCCGCACCGCATCCAGCGACGCCTTGCCGCACACTCCGCACGAGGAGGTGGTGTAGAAGTTTCGGGTCACGTCGAGGGTGGGTGCCGCGACGCCGGCGGCCAAGGTCACGTCCAGGACGTTGTAGGTGTTCGTGCCGTCGACGGCACCGCCGCAATAGCGGATGCTCTGCACGTCGTCGCGGCCGGCGATGATGCCCTCGGTGAGCAGAAAGCCTTGAGCCAATTCGAAATCCGCCCCCGGCGTGCGCATGGTCACGGTGACCGCCGCGCCGTTCACCCGGATCTCGAGCGGCTCCTCGACGACCAGCGTCTCCGGCCGGGTGATCGCTTCGCCGGCAGCCAGGTGCGTCACCCTCCGGCGCGCAGTTACGTGCCGCACGAGGCGATTTCACCGTCGGCGGGTATTGCGGCGGAGCGCTGAGAACTCACGCAGCAAAACTACCCCGGCCTCATAGCGCCGAGGCCAGCGCGGTCAGGGTTTCCGCCGAGGTGTGGACCGGCCGCCAGCCGAGTTGGGTGCGCGCCTTCGTGGTGTCCATGACCATCGACGTGCGCGCGGTGTGGAGCCATTCCAGCATGGACGGGACGAGCGGCACCCGCGAAAGCGCCGCCGACGCCGCGGAGGCTGCGACGGCGGGAACCCGGACCGGGCGCCCACCCAGCGCCCTGGCCACGTCGGCGACCGTGACGACACCGTCGCCGGCGATGTTGTACGCCCCGGGGGGCGCCGGCGTGGTGGCCGCCAACGCGATCGCGCTCGCGACGTCGTCGTGGTGCACCAGCTGCAGCGGGTAGCCCGGGTCCGGGACGACCGGCTTCAAAATCGGCACCGCCTTGACCACTGCGCGCATCGGGCCGGGCAGTTGGTTCCACGGCATCGCATCGGCCAGGGCGGTGGCGTTGGGGCCGGCGACGATGCACGGCCGCAACACGAAGACCTCCAGCGGCGAGTCCTTGGTGATCTCGCCGAGCAGGGCCTCGCACGCCGCCTTCTGCTCGGAGTAATAGTGCTCTTCGGACCCCCGCGCCGGCACGTCCTCGGTCAGCGGGTCGGGGTTGTCGCGGTGATATCCATAGGCCGCCACCGAGGACGTGTACACCAGGCGCCTGGGCCGCTCGCTGGCGACCGTCGCCTCGAACACGTTGCGGGTGCCCTGCAGGTTGATGCGGGCGCTCTCTTCCCGCGATCCCATGATGATGAAGGCCAGGTGGATCACCACGTCGGTCTGGGCCACCAGGGCGTCGACGGCCTCGCGGTCCAGGATGTCGCCCTGCTGGTAGGTGGTCTTCTGCCAGCCGCGCGAAGACGGGTCGAACGGGCGGCGGGCCATCCCGATGATGGCGTCCACGGCCGGTTCGCGCTCCAGCGCCGTCACCGCCGACATCCCGATCTCGCCGGTCGGCCCGGTCACCGCGACGGTAATTCCCACCCCAACGCTTTTTCCCGTCGGTGGCCCGCCGAAACCAGGGGTGGGAAACGTCACCCAGACCATCTCGCCCGGTGGCGCAAATCGTGAGCGCCGGACGCGCGGGTACCCGTATTGTCGGCGAACGATTCTGGCGGTCCGCGCACCGGCGGGCCGGGCGCGTGCAATTCGTCGCAATCGCGCCGAACAGCGTGTGAGGCGCGCCCGCAAGACCGATAATCTACGGCGATCGAACGCGGGGTCAGAGTGCATTGCACAGGGAATGAGGCACACATGGGGGACGAATCGACGGCCGCAGGCCGACCGACGCCCGGCGGGGAGAAGGCCGACCCCGGGACCGTCTTCGCCGCGCTGGCCGAGATCATCTACCAGGGCTCGGACGCCGGTCAGATGTACGCGGCCATCTGCGTCGCCGCCACCCTGATCGTCCCCGGTTGCGATCACGCCAGCCTCTTGGTGCGCGACGGCGACAGCTATGTCACCGTCGGCGCGAGCGACCGGTTGGCCCAGCAGGTCGACGAGCTGGAACGGCGTTCGGGCGACGGGCCGTGCATCGACGCGATCGAGGAGGAAACCCCACAGATCGACCCGGACCTCAGGACGCCGTCGCTGTGGCCCAAGCTGGCGAAGGTGCTGGTGGCGGAGACCCCGGTGCGCGGGGCGATGGGTTTTCGGCTGCTGGTGGACAAACGCAAAGCGGCCGCGCTGAACCTCTTCAGCGACACCGCAGGTGTGTTCGACTCCGAGGCGGCCGGGCGTGCGGCGGTGCTCGCCTCGTTCGCCAGCGTGGCCATCAACGCGGTCGCCAAGGGTGAGGACGCGAGCAGCCTGCGCCGGGGACTGCTGAGCAACCGCGAGATCGGCAAGGCGGTCGGCATGCTGATGCTGCTGCACGACATGACCGAGGACCAGGCGTTCGAACTGCTGCGCCGCCATTCCCAGTCGCTGAACATCAAGCTGGCCGACGTGGCGCGGGTCGTCATCGAGAGGCGCGGCCAGCTGCCGCCCCCGGAAGAAGGCTAGGCCCGGCTACTCGGGCAGCCGCAGCTCGGGCTTTTCCACCTCTTCGATGTTGACGTCCTTGAACGTCACCACCCGTACCTGCTTGACGAACCGGGCCGGCCGGTACATGTCCCACACCCAGGCGTCGGACAGCCGGAGTTCGAAATACACCTCGCCGTCGGCGTTGCGCGGCACCATCTCGACGCTGTTGGCCAGGTAGAACCGCCGCTCGGTTTCCACGACGTAGCTGAACTGTCCGACGATGTCTTTGTATTCGCGGTATAGCGAGAGCTCCATCTCGGTTTCGTACTTTTCGAGATCCTCGGCACTCATCTGTTCAGACGTCCTTCTCGGAGAAACACTTCCCCGGCGTTCCGCCCAGGGAATCCTGGTCCCATCTTTCCTCACCGATATCCGCCGCGCGCGGGCGGAGGTCCGGTCTGCATTCGGCCACCACGCGGCCACCCGACCCTTGTGACCCTATGGCCACCCGCCGAACGTTGATGAACGAATGGCGGTGTTCGGGGCAGGGCCCCAGCTGCGTCAGCGCCACGCTGTGCGCCGGCGTGCCGTAGCCCTTGTGCTCGGCGAAGCCGTAACCCGGGTGGTCGGCGTCCATGGCGACCATCAGCCGGTCCCGGCTCACCTTCGCCAGCACGCTGGCCGCGGCGATGCAGGCCGCCACCGCGTCGCCCCCGATCACCGGAAGCGACGGCACCGGCAGCCCGGGGACGCGGAATCCGTCGCTCAGCACGTAGCCGGGTCGCACCGCCAGGCCCGCGACGGCGCGGCGCATGCCCTCGATGTTCGCGACGTGCACGCCGCGCCGGTCCACCTCGGCCGGCGGGATGAACACCACGTGGTAGGCCAGCGCGTAGCGACGGATCAGCGGGAACAACCTCTCCCGCGCGGCCTCGGTCAGCTTTTTCGAATCATCAAGTGCTGCAAGGCTTTCCAGCCGCCCCGGGCCAAGCACACAGGCGGCCACCACCAGCGGGCCGGCGCAGGCGCCGCGACCGACTTCGTCCACGCCCGCGACCGGGCCCAACCCGCTGCGGTACAGGGCGGATTCCAGGGTGCGCAATCCCGACGATTTGCGGATCACCGTCCGCGGCGGCCACGTCGTGGCCATGGCTACTGATGCTGTTGCGGGTTCACTGAAGACACGCCGCCCCAGCGCCCCGGTGGCCACACGATGAACCTCGCCTTGCCGATCACGTTGGACACCGGCACGGTCCCCGACGTCGGGTCGCCCGTGCACAACACGCCCTTGAGCGCCTCGGCCGGAACGCTGGTGCAGTGGGCGCGGGAGTCCGCCGAGTGCGTCCGGTTGTCGCCCATCACCCACAGCCGCCCTTGCGGCACGGTGACCGGCCCGAACTCGCTGCCCAGGCACGGGTACACCGACGGGTCGGCCATCATGGTGGCCGGATCCAGGTAGGGCTCCTTGAGCGGCTTGCCGTCGACCGTCAACCCGGTGTCGGCGCGGCACTGCACCGTCTGCCCGCCGACCGCGATGACCCGCTTGACCAAGTCGTTCTCGTCGGGAGGCACGAAGCCGATGAAGGACAGCGCGTCCTGCGCCCAGCGCAGCACGGTGTTGTTGGACCGGATCGACTTGTAGCCGAGGTTCCACGACGGCGGCCCCTTGAAGACGATGACGTCGCCGGGGCGCGGCGGGTCGAAGCGATAGGTGACCTTGTCGACCATGATCCGGTCGCCGACGCAGCCGGCGCAGCCGTGCAACGTCGGCTCCATCGACTCCGACGGGATCAGGTAGGGCCGCGCCACGAAGGTCAGCATCACGTAATAGAGCGCCACCGCAATGACCGCCAGCAGGGCGAATTCCCGCAGGGCGGATCGCTTGGTGCGCTCCGGAGCATCCGGGTCGGGCGCGTCCGCGGGTTCGGGAATCGATTGGGCGGCGTTCGGCGCCTCGCCTTCGGGCGGGTCCGGGATGCGGGTGGAGACCTTCGGCTCTGACTGGGCGGACTGGGGCTCAGATGAGTCCGTGGGATCGGTCACGAGATCAGAGTAGCCAGCGCAGATTGTGGCGCTGTAAACCGACCGGGACTGCCGCCCGGCCGTCCCAGCTCAGCGCTTTTCCTTGATCTTGGCCTTCTTGCCGCGGAGCTCGCGCAGGTAGTACAGCTTGGCGCGGCGGACATCGCCACGGGTCACCACCTCGATGTGGTCGATGTTCGGCGAATGCACCGGGAAGGTCCGCTCGACGCCGACGCCATAGCTTTCCTTGCGCACGGTGAACGTCTCGCGGACTCCGCCACCCTGCCGGCGGATCACCACGCCCTTGAACACCTGGATGCGCTCCTTGGCGCCCTCGATGACCTTGACGTGCACGTTGATGGTGTCGCCCGGGCCGAAAACCGGGATGTCGTCGCGCAGCGACGCTTGGTCGACGAAGTCCAGGCGGTTCATCTTGAGAAGGCACTTCCTTGCGGTCGCGGCCTGCGGGGACAGCCCTCACCTGGGGTGTGAGGCGGTCGCCAAGCCGATGGTTTTGGGCAACTTGCGCGTATCTCGCAGCAGGCGGGAAGCGGCCCGGCCGGCCGGCAACCGCTGGAGACAACTGGTCAATTGTGCCAGACGGGGCGCTTGCCATGAAAATCACAGCTTCCGAGGCGGTTCACAGCGAGCCGAACACGCTGGTGAATGGTACATATGACTGGGGCCAGAACGCGCTACCGGACCATGCGTGACGGCCGGATCAGGTGGCGCGACGCGGCCCGCGCTTGTGCACTTCGGTGCGTCCGAGCCAGTCGGAGGAGAGGAATGCGCGTTCGGCCGCTGACTTTGTTCACCGCCACAGCGGCGGTGGCGTTGGTGGTGGCCGCCGGTTGCGAGGCGAAGGTACAGGCCAAGGTCTACAACTTCCCGGTGTACGTCACCCCCGACCGCGGCCTGCGTCAGCCGCCGCCACAGAGGGCGCAGCTGATGCTCGAGGCGGTCAAGCCAACGCAGCAGGAGCAGCAGCCGGCCAGCGCGGGGCCCGTCGGACTCCAGGCGCGGGTGCAGCAGGCGACGGACGAAGCCGCAGCCAGCGGCGCCGCTTTGTCGGTGGCGATCCTCGATCGCAAGACGCATCAGCTGGTCTCCACCGGCAACAGCCAGGTCATCGGCACCGCGTCGGTGGCCAAACTGTTCATCGCCGACGACCTGCTGCTCCACGAATCCGAGGGCAAGGCCGCGCTGAGCGCCGACGACCGCCAGGCGTTGGACATCATGTTGCAGTCCTCCGACGACGGCGCAGCCGAGCGGTTCTGGGCCCAGGGCGGCCAGAATGCGATCATCACCGCGGTCGCGGCCCGCTACGGCCTGGCGTCGACCACGCCGCCCGGCGACGGACGCTGGTGGAACACCATGAGCACCACGACCGACCTTGTCCGCTACTACGAGATGCTGCTGGACGGGTCCGGCGGGCTGCCGCCGGACAAGGCGAAGCTCATCGTCGACGACCTGGCCCAGTCCACCCCGAACGGGCTCGACGGCTATCCGCAGCGCTTCGGCATCCCGGAGGGGTTGTACGCCGAACCGGTGGCGGTCAAGCAGGGCTGGATGTGCTGCATCGGCAGCGACTGGATGCACCTGTCGACCGGCGTGATCGGCGCGGACCGTCGTTACATCATGGTGGTGCAGTCCCTGCAGCCCGCCGACGACGCCACCGCCCGCGAGACCATCACCCGGGCGGTCAAGACGATATTTCCCGAAGGCCGGATCGACCCGCTGCGGCGGGGCCTCTAATCGGAGGGGTCCAGCAGCTCGGGGCGCCGTTCCCGGGTGCGCTGCAGCGAAACCTCCCGCCGCCAGGCCTCGACCCGCGCGTGGTCGCCGGATAGCAAGACCTCGGGAACGTCGAGCCCGCGCCAGCTCGGCGGGCGGGTGTAGCTGGGGCCCTCGAGCAGCCGGTCCAGGGCCGGCGAATGCGAATCCTGCAGGTGCGAGACGGGATTACCGAGCACTCCGTCGAGCAGGCGCACCACGGATTCGATCATCACCACGGCCGCCGACTCCCCACCCGGCAGGACGTAGTCGCCGATCGAGACCTCCTCGACCCGCATCCGTCGGCCGGCATCCTCGACGACCCGCTGGTCGATACCCTCGTAGCGACCGCACGCGAACACCAGGTGCTCCTCGACGCTCCACCGCTGGGCGTCGGCCTGCGTGAACAACGACCCGGCTGGTGTCGGAACGACCAAAACGGTTCGCTCCGAACAGATTTCGTCCAGAGCTTCGCCCCACACCGGCGCCTTCATCACCATCCCGGGACCGCCGCCGTAGGGCGCGTCGTCGACCGAACGGTGCACGTCGTGCGTCCACCTCCGCAGGTCGTGAACCCGCAGGTCGACCAGGCCCGAACCAATCGCCTTGCCCGGCAACGATTGCCGCAGCGGGTCGAGGAAGGCGGGAAAGATGGTGACGACGTCGATTCTCATGCCAGATCCAGCAGGCCCTCGGGTGGATCGATCTCCACGGCACCGTCGTCGAGTGACACCGACGTGACGATCGCGGCGACGAACGGCACCAACACTTCCCCGCCGTCGCCCCGGCGCACCGCCAACAGCTCGCCGCCGGCGGTGTGCAGCACCTCGGCGACGACACCGACGTCCTGGCCCGTCACGGTCCGGACGTGCAGTCCCTCGAGCTGGTGGTCGTAGTAGGTGTCCGGCTCGTCGATGGGCGGCAGGTCATCGGAATCGACGACGAACAGGGTTCCCCGGAGCGCGTCGGCGGAGCCGCGATCGGTCACCCCGACCAATCGCAACAGCAGCCGCCCACCGTGCTCGCGCACACTCTCGACGACGAAGTCGCGTGCACCGCCGCCACCGCGGGATGACCTGCCGCGCAAGGTATTACCGGGCGCGAAGCGCGAGCCGGGGTCGTCGGTGCGGATCTCGACGACGACCTCGCCGCCGATGCCGTGCGCTTTCGCGACGCGCCCGACGGTCAACTCCAACGGAGTTCCATGAGCGGCTACTGGTCGGTGTCCACCACGTCGACGCGGATGCCGCGGCCACCGATACCGGCGACCAGCGTGCGCAGGGCGGTCGCGGTGCGGCCGCCACGACCGATCACCTTGCCCAGGTCGTCGGGATGGACGTGGACCTCGACAGTTCGGCCGCGGCGGCTGGTCACCATGTCCACCCGGACGTCGTCGGGGTTGTCGACGATCCCGCGAACCAGGTGCTCGACCGCGTCAACGACGACCGTGCTCATCGCCGCGTCAGCTTTCTGTGCTCGACTCGGCCTGCTCGCCGCCCTCGGCGGCCGTCTCGGCCGGCGCGGCTTCAGCAGGAGCCTCCGGCGCGGCGGCCTCGGGCGCGGCGGCCTCCGGCTCGGCGGCCTTCGCGGCCTTCTTGGCCGGCGCCTTCTTCTTCGGCTTCGCGGCCTCGGTGGTGGGACCGCCCTCGGCCTCGGCCAGCGCGGCGTTGAACAGCTCGAGCTTGCTGGGCTTGGGCGGGGCCACCTTCAACCGGCCCTCGGCGCCCGGCAGACCCTTGAACTTCTGCCAGTCGCCGGTGATCTTCAACAGCTTGAGGACGGGCTCGGTGGGCTGAGCGCCCACGGACAGCCAGTACTGGGCACGCTCGGAGTTGATCTCGATGAGGCTCGGGTCTTCCTTCGGGTGGTAGCGACCGATGACCTCGATGGAGCGACCGTCGCGCCGCGTCCGCGCGTCGGCGACGGCGATGCGGTACTGGGGATTGCGGATCTTGCCAAGCCGGGTGAGCTTGATCTTCACAGCCATGGTTAAGCGAGTTCTCCTGTGTTTGTCACGCTGCAATTCAGCAACCGGGGCGGGATGCCCGGGTCCGGTTTTGCCTCGAGTGTGATGACCGGAACGCGATCGTGATCGCGCCGCGGACAGCCGCCCATTGTGCCAGACAGCCGTGCCTAAGCAGAAATTTGCGCTCAGTCGTCGATGTGCGTGGGTGGGTTACTGAATTCGAAACCCCATGGATGCAGGTCAGGACCCATCATGTCGCAGCGTGTGGCGCCGCGGGAACCCGACCCACCATAGGCGGAGTAGAACACCACGCAGCGTTGCCAGTTGCCGTCCGGATCAACCGGTCCGTCACACCTACTGACGGACAACCCGCCATACAGGCAGCCGGCGCCGGCGGGCGGCGCCAAGACGATCGAAGCTCCGCCCAGCAGTCCCGCCGCCAGCCCTACTAAAAAGGATCGTTTCATGATCGTGTGCCCAGTTCAGCCGTCGATGCTGCGCCTCATGGTGCCTCCCGTAGCGAAATGGCTGAGCCGGCTCAATCTTGCCGCGTCTACATGACCTTCTGGAACACCTTGGACTCGGCCCGCCGGGTCATCCGCCAGCCTTCGGGCGTGCGGACGAACTCGTCGTCGTACCAGAGCCCGCAGAACAGCACCTGATCCTTGTCACCCCCGAGCACCATCGGGTTGAAACAGATCACCCGCGACGAAGCCTTGTCGCCGTCGATTTGCACCGAGAAGTTGCCCAGCATGTGCGCGTACACCGGGAAGTTCGGCAGCACCTCCGACAGCCACTTCTTGACCTCGGGATAGCGGCCCTCGATGCCGCCGAGGGCGGTGTAGTCGATGTACGCGTCTTCGGTGAAGACCCTGTCCAGGTCGTCGAAGCGACGGTTGTCGATCGCGGTGGAGTAGTCCACCAGCAGCTGCTGGATCTCTAAGCGGTCGGAAATCTCGGCCAGGCTCAACATGCATCGGACAGTAGACGAAAATCGTCGCCGAAAAGGCCAGGAAGTTAGACTTTCGGCCCATGCGCAAGGTCATGGCCGCAGCAGCGGCCCTGCTGACGGTCGGGGCGTGCAATGCCACCGTCCCCACGTCCTGGGCAGACAGCATGCAGCCGGTCGGCTCGATGCCGATACCGGACGGCCCGGCCCAGACCTGGATCGTCGCCGACCTGGACAGCGGTCAGGTGCTTGCCGGCCGCGACCAGAATGTGGCCCACCCGCCGGCGAGCACCATCAAGGTGCTGTTGGCGTTGGTGACCTTGGACCAGGTGAGCCTGGATTCCACCGTGGTCGCCGATACCGCCGACACCCAGGTGGAGTGCAACTGCGTCGGCGTCAAACCGGGCCACCTCTACACCGCGCGCCAGCTCCTGGACGGCCTGCTGCTGGTCTCGGGCAACGACGCGGCCAACACGCTGGCGCACATGCTGGGCGGACCCGACGCCACGGTCGCCAAGATGAACGCCAAGGCGGCCTCCCTCGGCGCGACCAGCACCCACGCCGCGACGCCGTCCGGCCTCGACGGGCCAGGCGGATCCGGGTCCTCGACGGCGCACGACCTGGCCGTCATCTTCCGCGCCGCGATGGCCAATCCGGTGTTCGCCCAGATCACCGCCGAGCCGTCCGCGATGTTCCCCGGCGATCACGGGGATCAGCCGATCGTCAACCAGGACGAGCTGTTGCAGCGCTACCCCGGCGCGATCGGCGGCAAGACCGGGTTCACCGACGCCGCGCGCAAGACCTTCGTCGGCGCGGCGGCGCGCGGTGGCCGGCGGCTGGTCATAGCCATGATGTACGGCCTGGTGAAGGCCGGCGGCCCGAGCTACTGGGACCAGGCCGCGACGCTGTTCGACTGGGGATTCGCGCTCAACCCGGAGTCCGGCATCGGCTCGCTATAGGTCCGCGCCCGGCGCCGCCGCGGACAGCAGCGTCATCAGCATCGGGATCCGTTGCTCGGCGATCTGCGGCTGCGGCAGCACCCCCTCCACCACGGCGGCCCCGTCGAACACGTTGGTCAGCACCGCCACCAGAACCGGGAACGTCTCCTCGGGAAAGCTCTCGGCGCCGGGCAGGGTGCGGGCCGCCTCCAGAATCTTCGTGGAGTATTGCCGCAGCTCGTTTTGCAAAGTGTCCCTGAGCTTTTCGTCGGTCCGCGCGGCGACCAGCAGCTCGTAGAGCACCGCGTTGCTGGGGGCGGCCGTGACGTCGCGCAGGATCGCCAGCGCGGCTTCGAGCGCCGGCCGATCGGGCGGTATCTCGGCGACCCGTTTGGTGAATGTCTCGAGCTGACGGCGCAACATCTCGGACGCGGTGGCCGCCATGAAATCGCCCATCGTCTCGAAGTGCCGGAACAGGGCACCCACGGACACCCCCGCCCGCTTGGTGATCACGGCGGCCGACGCCCGGGCGTACCCGACCTCGATGATGGTGTCGATGCAGGCGTCGAGAAGCCGGCCCACCGTCTCCTCACGACGCTGCTGTTGGGTTCTGGCCACGTCAGGCCCCGATTTTCGCGGGGCTCTGGCCCCGGTGACGCTGGCCCGCACGCAGGTAGCGGCCCGACTTCACGGTCTGGCCGTAGCCCTCGCGGAACCGGCCCGCGCGGAAGACCACGGCACCGCCCACGCCCGTCGCGACGACGGCGTCGTCGTTGCGGTTGACCATCCGCCGCAAGCCGCCGTAGAAGGGCACCTCCTCCTCGTAGTAGCCCTCGACCGCCTCGTTCAGGCCGGCCGGGTCGATCACCACGAAGTCCGCACGGTCGCCCTGGCGCAGCGTGCCGGCGTCGATGCCGAACCACTCCCCCAGTTCGCCGGTCAGGCGATGCACCGCGTGTTCGGTCGACATGAACGGCGCGCCGGCCCGGTGGGCGTCCCGGGCGCGTTTGAGCAGCTTCAGCGGGAAGTTGTAGAAGGCCATGTTGCGCAGGTGCGCGCCGGCGTCCGAGAAGCCCATGTGCACGCTGCCCTCCTTGGCGAGCGCGTCGAGCAGCTTGGGGCGATGGTTGGCGACGATCGTGGTCCAGCGGACATTGCGTTCGCCGTTCTCGACCAGCACGTCGAGGAATGCATCGAGCGGGTGCAGCTTGCGCTCGTCGGCGATGGCGCCAAAGCTCTTGCCTATCAACGATTTGTCGGGGCACTCGACGATGACCGCGTCGTGGAAGTCGCGGTGCCACAGCGATGGGCCGAGTTTGATGCGGTCGAATTCGCGCCGGAACTGGCGGCGATATTCCTTATCCGCCAGTAAATCGTTGCGCTGCAACTGGTCCCGCAGGTGCAGCGCGGCCGTCCCGGCGCCGAACTCTTCGAAGACCGGCAGGTCGATCCCGTCGGAGTACAGCTCGAACGGCACCGGCAGATGCTGGAAACGGACGCTGGCGCCTAGGATCTTGTTGAGCAGGCGCGTCCCCGGGCCGAAGACGTATACCGACAGCGGCATCGACTTGGCGTCGGCGGATACCAACATGCTCATGCGAACGCCCTTGCCCCGATTGAAGATTCGGCTGCTGGCGAGGAAGAAGAGCATCCCGGTGGACGGCTTGGCCACGTTGGGGGCGCTCTGCAGGATGCGGCCGCGCTTGCGCAGTACCTTGATCAGCCTGCGCCGCTCGCGCCAGGTCGCGAAGGTGGACGGCAGCGCCCGCGACCGGAAGCGTTCACCGTCGAGCTTGTCGATGGCCGCGTCCATGCCCGACATGCCGAGCACCCCGGCGTCGAGCGCCTCGTCGAGCAGGCTTGCCATCCGCTCGACTTCGGCATCGGTGGGCCGCACGGCGGCGTCGGTGGCCCGGTCGAGGCCCATCACCGCGGCCCGCAGGTCCGAATGGCCAAGCAGCGAGCCGATATTCGGGCCGAGCGGCAGGTCGTCGATCGCCTTGATGTATTCCGCCGCCGAGGACCAGGTCTTGTTCTCCAAAGCGCCGTAGACGTATTCGCGGGGCACGGCCTCCACGCGGCTGAACAGGTCGGCGGCGTCCTCGGAGTCGGCGTACACGGTGGACAGCGAGCAGTTTCCGAGCAACACGGTGGTGACGCCGTGGCGCACGGACTCCCGCAGGCCAGGGTCCAGCAACACCTCGGCGTCGTAGTGGGTGTGCACGTCGATGAAGCCGGGCACCACCCACTTGCCCGCCGCGTCGATCACCTCGGGGCAACCCGTCTCGTCAATCGGGCCGTCCGACACCGTGGCCACCACGCCGTCGCGGATGCCCAGCGTGCGGGTCTGCGGTGCACCGCCGGTGCCGTCGAACCACAGCCCGTCGCGAATGATCACGTCGTACGCCACTTTTGCCTCCAGTCGTCGTGTGAAACAGACCGTAACATAGATAGCAAGTACTCGCAATCTTTTCTGCGCTTCGGCGTGGCGCGCCCCTGACCAGGGCCGACGCGAACTCGGCAACGGGCATGCGGCCCGCGGTAGGCCACGCGAACACAGTCCTCGCGGCCGCGCGGGGGTTACGCCGAAGGGGGGAAAACCTTGCCGCGCAGGATCACCAAGTCGGGCCGGCGCAGCACGTCAGCGCCCGATCGCGGGTCGTCGGAATAGCACAGCAGGTCCGCGGACGCGCCGTGATCGAGGCCGGGGCGTCCCAGCCACCGGCGGGCTTCCCAGCACGCCGAGCCCAGGGCCTGGGTCGGGCTCATCCCGATGCCCTTGAGCGCCTCGACCTCGTCGGCGATGCGCCCGGGCGCGACCATGGTGCCCGCGTCACTGCCCGCATAGATCGGCACGCCGGCGTCGCGGGCCGCGGCGAGCCGCCCCGGGCCGCGGGCATGCAGGTCGCGCATGTGGGCGGCGTAGGTCGGGTACTTCGCGGCGGCGGCGTTCGCGATGCCGGGAAAATTCTCGACGATGTTGACCAGCGTGGGAACCAGGACGGTGCCGCGCTCGACCATCAGCTCGATGGTGTCGTCAGTCAGGCCGGTGCCGTGCTCGATGCAGTCGATGCCGGCGTTGATCAGGCCGGGCAGCGCGTCCTCGCTGAAGACATGCGCCGTGACACGGGCGCCGTGGGCGTGCGCCGTCTCGATCGCGGCCTTGAGCACGTCGTCGGACCAGAGCGGGGCGAGGTCGCCGACGCTGCGATCGATCCAGTCGCCGACCAGCTTGATCCAGCCGTCCCCGCGGCGCGCCTCTTGCGCGACCGCCTCGGGCAGCTGCGACTCGTCTTCCAGTTCGCGCGAGAAGCCGGCCGCGTAGCGCTTGGGCCTGGCCAGATGTTTCCCGGCCCGGATGATGCGGGGCAGGTCGTCGTGGTCGTCGAGGCTGCGGGTGTCGGTGGGTGAGCCGCAGTCTCGCAACAGCAGCGCACCGACGTCGCGTTCGATTTCGGCTTGGGCGATCGCGTCGTCGAGCGGGATCTCGCCGTGCTCACCGAGGCCGACGTGGCAGTGCGCGTCGACCAGGCCGGGCAGGATCCAGCCGCCGTCGAAGACGGTGTCGGCGCCGGCGACCGGTTCGGCGCTGATCCGGCCGTCGACGATCCAGAGCTCGGTCGGCGTCTCGTCGGGCAGCCCGACACCTCGCACGTGCATGCGCACGGCGGGCTAGTTCCTACCGTGACGACCCGCTTCGCCCGGCTCCGCCGCGCTCGCGATCGTCACGACTTGCCCGGAAACTTGAGCTTGGACAGGTCGAAGTCGGCCAACCCGGGCGGCAACTCGTTGAGGCCCTCGGGCAGGTGCGACAGGTCGGGGAACCCGGCGGGCATGCCGGGCATCCCGGCGCCGAGCGGGTTGCGGACCTTGGGCGGAGTGGGACCGCGTCCGCCCTTCTTGCCCTTCTTGCCCTTCGCGCCCTTGGCCTTTCGGGTCGCGGACTTGCGGCCCATGCCGGGGATGCCCATGCCGCCGAGCATCGACGACATCATCTTGCGGGCCTCGAAGAAGCGGTCGACCAGCTGGTTGACGTCGGACACCGAGACGCCGGACCCGTTGGCGATGCGCAGCCGCCGCGAGGCGTTGATGATCTTCGGGTCGGCCCGCTCCTCGGGCGTCATGCCGCGGATGATGGCCTGCAGGCGGTCGAGTTGCTTGTCGTCGACCTGGGCCAGCGCGTCTTTCATCTGCCCGGCCCCGGGCAGCATGCCCAGCAGGTTGCCGATCGGGCCCATCTTGCGGATGGCGAGCATCTGCTCCAGGAAGTCCTCGAGTGTCAGCTCGCCGGTGCCGATCTTGGCGGCGGCGGCCGGGGCCTGCTCGGCGTCGAAGACCTGCTCGGCCTGTTCGATCAGGCTCAGCACGTCGCCCATGCCCAGGATGCGGCTGGCCATCCGGTCCGGGTGGAAGACGTCGAAGTCCTCCAGTTTTTCTCCGGTGGAGGCGAAAAGGATTGGGACGCCGGTCACCTCGCGGACCGACAACGCGGCGCCACCGCGGGCGTCGCCGTCGAGCTTGGTCAGCACGACGCCGGTGAAGCCGACGCCCTCGCGGAACGCCTCGGCGGTGGTGACGGCGTCCTGCCCGATCATCGCGTCGAGCACGAACAGGACCTCGTCGGGGTTGACGGCGTCGCGGATGGCCGCGGCCTGGGCCATCAGCTCCTCGTCGATGCCCAGGCGCCCGGCGGTGTCGACGATGACGACGTCGTGGTGCTTCGCGCGGGCTTCGGCGAGCCCGGCGGCGGCCACGGCGACCGGGTCGCCGGGACCCGATTCGGGGGACTCGCCCGGGTGGGGCGCGAACACCGGGACCCCGGCGCGCTCACCGACGACTTGCAGCTGGTTCACGGCGGCCGGCCGCTGCAGGTCGCAGGCCACCAGCAGCGGGGTGTGCCCCTGGCCGCGCAGCCAGGCGGCCAGCTTGCCGGCCAGCGAGGTCTTACCGGAACCCTGCAGACCGGCGAGCATCACCACGGTCGGCGGTGTCTTGGCGAAGGCCAGCTGGCGGGTCTCGCCGCCCAGGATGCCGATGAGCTCTTCGTTGACGATTTTGACGACCTGCTGCGCCGGGTTGAGCGCACCCGAGACCTCGGCGCCCCTGGCGCGGTCCTTGATCCGGGTGACGAATGCCCGCACCACGGGCAGCGACACGTCGGCTTCCAGCAGCGCCAGCCGGATCTCGCGGGTGGTGGCCTCGATGTCGGCGTCGGTCAGTCGACCCTTGCCGCGTAGTCCCTGAAGTGCACCGGTCAACCGGTCGGACAGCGATTCAAACACCCCGCCAGCCTAGTGGTTGTACGGGTTGGCGGCCCCGCCGCCGCCCATCGACCGCGACACATAACCGGCTGTGACGACACGCCGAGGCCGGTCGCAATGGTTTATGTCTCGCGAACCGGCACCGGTGCAGGCGATCGCGCTATTGAATGGTCGGATGCTCGAGGTGATCGACAAAGGATCCTGCACCCGAGACCACCCGGTGCCGCTGCTCTTCGTGCACGGCGGCTGGCACGGCGCATGGTGCTGGGAACATTTCCTGGACTTCTTCGCCGACGCGGGCTATCGCGCGGTTGCGGTGAGCCTGCGCGGGCACGGGGGCAGCCCGACCGCGAAGCCGCTGCACAAGGTTTCCATCGCCGACTACATCGAGGACGTCCGTTCGGTGGCCGACGAATTGGGCGGTTGGCCGGTGCTCATCGGCCATTCGCTGGGCGGCTTCGTCATCCAGCGCTATCTCGAAGAGCACAACGCGCCGGCGGCGGTGCTGGTGGGCTCTGTGCCGCCGAAGGGCGTGCTCACCTTGGCGTTGCGGGTCTGGCGTCGCCGGCCGTCGATGACCATGGAAGCGTGGAGCGACCCCACGCTACTGAAATTCCTGGCGACCCCGGCGCTGGCCCGCGAGTACCTGTTCTGCGCCGACACGCCCGAGGACATCGTCGAATCCTGCAGGCAACGCGCCGGGGCCGAGAGCGTCCGCGCGGCCATGACCGACCCGGTGCTCCGCCGCGTCCGAACCCGGCGGGTGACCACCCCGATCCTGGTCCTGGGCGCCGAGCACGACGGGTTCGTGAGCATCGGCGAAGTACGCGCCACCGCGCGCGCCTACCGGACCGAGCCGCATTTCTTCTCGATGGGGCACAACATGATGCTCGAGCCCGGCTGGGCTGACGTCGCCGAACGCATCCATGCATGGTTGTCGGCGCGCGACCTGGCGAGCCGGGCGCGGTAGCCGCGCTCGAGTCGTTACTGCGCCGAAAAGCGTTGGCGTGCTAGATTTCACAGCCATCGCCTAATCTGGCTGGCCACATCGAAAACTACAACCACCCGGGGGGAAATGTCCGTGCAACCGGTCGCTCGCACGGAGACTTCCGTCGACGACAGCGGCGGCCGGGCGCTGCGCGGATGGCAGCGCAGGGCGCTGGTCAAATACCTGACCGGCCAGCCGCGCGATTTCCTGGCCGTGGCGACCCCGGGATCCGGGAAGACGACGTTCGCGTTGCGGGTGGCGGCCGAACTGCTGGGCCAGCGCGCCGTCGAGCAGATCACCGTCGTGGTGCCCACCGAGCACCTGAAGGTGCAGTGGGCGCAGGCCGCGGCGCGGCACGGCATCGCCCTGGACCCCAAGTTCTCCAACTCCAACGCCCAGATGTCGGGCGAATACCACGGCGTGATGGTCACCTACGCGCAGGTTGCCGCCCACCCCACGCTGCACCGGGTGCGCACCGAGCAGCGCAAGACGCTGGTCGTCTTCGACGAGATCCACCATGGCGGCGACGCCAAGACGTGGGGTGACGCCATCCGCGAGGCCTTCGGCGACGCGACCCGCCGGCTCGCCCTGACCGGCACGCCCTTTCGCAGCGACGACAGCCCCATCCCGTTCGTCGCCTACGAATCCGGCGCCGACGGGGTGCGGCGTTCGCGGGCCGACCACACCTACGGCTATGCCGAGGCGCTGGCCGACGGGGTGGTCCGGCCGGTGGTGTTCTTGGCCTACTCCGGGGAGGCGCGCTGGCGGGACAGCGCCGGCGAGGAGCACGCCGCCCGGCTGGGCGAGCCGCTGACCGCCGAACACACGGCCCGGGCCTGGCGCACGGCGCTCGACCCCGCCGGTGAATGGATGCCCGCGGTGATCGCGGCCGCCGACCAACGGCTGCGCCAGAAGCGCGAGCACGTGCCCGACGCCGGCGGCATGATCATCGCCTCCGACCGCACGGCGGCCCGCGCCTACGCCGCCCTGCTGACGAAGCTGACCTCGGAGGCGCCGACGGTGGTGCTGTCCGACGACCCCGGATCGTCGGCCCGTATCAGCGAATTCGCCGCCGGCACCAGCCGGTGGCTGGTCGCGGTGCGCATGGTCTCCGAGGGCGTCGACGTGCCGCGACTCTCGGTCGGGATCTACGCCACCAGCGCGTCGACGCCCCTGTTCTTCGCACAGGCCATCGGCCGGTTCGTGCGCTCGCGCCGCGTCGGTGAGACCGCGAGCATCTTCCTGCCGTCGGTGCCCAACCTGCTGCAACTCGCCAGCGAGCTGGAGGCCCAGCGCAACCACGTGCTCGGCGAACCGCATCGCCCGGACGAGGACCCCCTCGACGGTGACCCGGCCATCAGAACGCAGACCGAGAAGACCGAGACCGACACCGGCTTCACCTCATTGGGCGCCGACGCGGAGCTGGACCAGGTGATCTTCGACGGGTCGTCGTTCGGCACCGCCGCCCCGGCCGGCAGCGACGAGGAGGCCGACTACCTCGGCATCCCTGGCCTGCTCGACGCCGAGCAGATGCGGGCGCTGCTGCACCGCCGCCAGGACGAGCAGCTGCAGCGGCGGGCCGCGCAGGGCACGCCGGCCGCGGTGTCCGCGGGGCCCACGTTGCACGGCCAGCTGCGCGACCTGCGCCGCGAGCTGAACTCCCTCGTGTCGGCCACCCACCACCGAACGGGCAAGCCGCACGGCTGGATTCACAGCGAACTTCGCCGTCGTTGCGGGGGGCCGCCGATCGCCGCAGCGACCCGCGAGCAGATCCAGGCCCGCATCGAGGCCCTGCGGCGCCTCAACGCCGAGCACTCCTGACGCCTGAGTACGCCTTAGTCGCCGACCGGCTCTTGGAGCACTTCCACCGCGGGGCCGCCCAACACGGCGAGCAGATGCTCCTCGATCGCGGCTCGCGCGTCGCGCTCGGCGTCGGCGGGCACCGACACGCAGAAGACGTCCGCGGCCGTCGAACCGAACGTGTTGACCTTGGCCCAGACGATGTCGGCCCCCGCCTGTTCCAGCGCGCGGGTCAGCAACGCCAGCAGCCCCAGCCGGTCCATGGCGCGGACTTCGAAGATCAACTGGCCGGCGGTCGCCGCGTCGAGCCACAGGATGCGCGGCGGGGCGGTCGACCGGGTGACGGGCACCCCGGCCTGAATCTCGCCGGCCCGCGCGGTCGCGGCGCTGATCGCGTCGCTGTCACGCTTCTCCAGCGTGCTGAGGATGTCGAGGTCACCGGCCAGCGCTCCGTTGAATTGTTGACGCAGCAAGCCCGATTCGGGCGGCGAGCCGAACAGCGGGGACACGACGAACTCGACGATCGCGACGCCGTCGTGAACGTTGGCCAGGGCCGAATGGATTCGCAGCGAGTTCAATGCCAGCACCGCCGCGGCCTTGGAGACCAGCGCCCGCTGATTGGGCGCGATCATCACCGCGGTCAGGCGCTCGCGATCGTTGGGCTTGATCTCAACATGCACACCGCGGTCGGCCGCCAGCGAAAGGTAATGCGGCGCAATCGGTTCCGCCTCGGGAAGCCGCTCGCCCGCCATCACCAACCGGCAGCGGCGGACCAAGTCCTCGATCAGGGACGCCTTCCAGTCGCTCCATACCCCGGGCCCGGTGGCCTTGGAGTCGGCCTCCGCCAGCGCCTGCAGGAGTTCGAGCAGGTGCGGGTCCCCCTGTAGGGCGGCGGCCACCGCCTCGATGATCTGGGGGTCGTTGAGGTCGCTTCGGGTGGCCGTCACCGGCAGCAGGAGATGGTGGCGGACCATGCCCGCGAGCGTGGCGGTGTCCTCGGCGGAGAGGCCCAGCCGCTTGGCGATCGGGATCGCCAGTTCCGCGCCGAGCACGCAGTGGTCGGTGCCGCGCCCCTTGCCGATGTCGTGCAGCAGCGCGCCGAGCGCGAGCAGGTCCGAGCGCGCCACGCGGGTGGTGAGCGGCGCGGCGTTGACGGCGGTTTCGACGATGTGCCGGTCGACGGTCCACTTGTGCGAGACGTCGCGCGGCGGCAGATCGCGCACCGCGTCCCACTCCGGGAAGAGGCGGCCCCACAGCCCGGTGCGGTCCAGCGACTCGATCGTGTCGATCGCCGTGGGCCCGGCCAAAAGCACCACCAGCAGGTCGTCCAGCGCCTCCCGCGGCCATGGCAAGGGCAGGTCCGGAGCGCTGTCGGCCAGCCGTTTGAGCGTGCCTGCGCCGATGGGCAGGCCGGTGCCCGCCGAAGCGGCCGCGACCCGCAGGACGAGCCCGGGGTCGCTTCCGGGTTGGGCATCGCGGGCGAGCACCACCTCGCCGTCGTATTCGACCACGCCCTCGTCCAGCGGTCGCCGCCTGGGGCGCCGCACCAGCGCCGTCAGCCCGCGGCGGGGCAGCGCGTTCTGCGCGGTCCGCAGGCCGGTCTCGGCGTGGTAGGCGATGGTGCGGCTGGCGCTGGACAGCAAGCGCGACAACGCAAATCGATCCCCGACGCCCAACGCGGCGCTCACTTCGTCGGCGAACTGGGCCAGCAGTTGGTCGCGTCCGCGCCCGGATACCAGGTGCAGTTCGGTGCGCACGTCGAGCATCGTCAGGTACGCCGCGTCCAGCGAGCCCCCCGGCGCGTCGGGATGGCCCATACCGCGGCGGTCGATGAGCTGGGCGACGCCCAGCGCGTCGAGAAGTTGGACATCGCGCAGGCCACCACGGCCCGACTTGAGGTCCGGCTCGGCCCGCTGCGCGATGCGCCAACATCGTTGCCAGCGTTCGTATGTCATCGCGACTAGTTCGTCCATGCGGGATCGAATCGCGCTGCGCCACTGGCGTCGCGCCCCGGCGATCAATTCCGCCGACAGCCGCTCGTCCCCGGCGATGTGGCGCGCGTCGAGCATGCCCAACGCGGCCACCAGGTCGTTGTTGGCGACGCTCAGGGCCCCCGAGACGGTCCGCACGCTGTGGTCGAGCCGAACGTTGGCGTCCCACAACGGATACCACAGACCATCGGCGACTCGTTGCAGCACCTCGTCGGATTTGTTGTCGTGCAACAACATCAGGTCGAGATCGGAATAGGGCAGCAGTTCGCGGCGCCCCAACCCACCCACCCCGACGATGGCGAAACCGCTGTCGTCGGTGATGCCGATCTCGTCCGCCTTGGCCGCCAACCAGGATTCATGCAGCTCCAGCCACGCCTTGCGCAGCTCTGCGGGACCAAGCTCGCGGCCCTCCGCCAGCAGCCGGCGCCGCGAGGCTGCCAGATCGCTTGCACCGCAGGCGGTTTGTGCTTCCGCTCCGGATGAGCCGGACGGGCCGGGTGGGTTAGTCATACCCTCCCGGCCCGTCCGGCCTGGTTCAACGATGTGCGACTGCGTTCAGAGGGCATCGGTTCCGCGTTCACCCGTGCGCACTCGCACAATGGTTTCCACGGGGGTGACCCAGACCTTGCCGTCACCGATCTTGCCGGTGCGCGCCGCCCGGACGATGCTGTCCACGACCTTGTCCACCAGGGAATCGTCGATCACCACCTCGATTCGCACCTTCGGCACGAAATCCACCGAGTACTCAGCACCCCGGTAAACCTCGGTGTGGCCCTTCTGCCGCCCGTACCCCTGGATTTCGCTGACCGTCATCCCCAGGACGCCCGCTTCCTCGAGGCTGGTCTTCACGTCATCGAGGGTGAACGGCTTCACGATTGCGGTGACTAGCTTCATGCCTGCTCTGCCTCCACCTTGTCGCCCACTCGATCCTCCTCCAGCCCGTTGCGGTCATCGACGGGAACGCGCGCCGCCGGGAGGACGGATCCTTGCCCACCGATCGTTCCGAAATCGTACGCGCTCTCCGCGTGCTCGGACTCGTCGATGCCCGTTGATTCTTCTTCGGCGGGGACACGCAGCCCGATCGTGTACTTCAGGATCAAAGCCAGGATCAGGGTGACGATGCCGGAGTAGAACAGAACCGCGAAGGCGCCGACCGCCTGCCTTTCCAGCTGTGACCAGCCGCCGCCGTAGAACAGCCCCTTGGACACCCCGGTGACGCCGTTGATGGCGGTGCTCTCCGGCGCGGCGAGCAGCCCCACCAGCAGCGTGCCCGTCAGACCGCCGATCATGTGCACCCCGACCACGTCGAGCGAGTCGTCGAAGCCCAGCTTGAACTTCAGCCCGACCGCCAGCGCGCACACCACGCCGGCCACCAGGCCGACGACGATGGCGCCCAGCACGTTGACGGACGAGCAGGACGGTGTGATGGCCACCAGGCCCGCCACGATGCCCGACGCCGCTCCCAGCGTCGTGGGCTTCCCGTCACGGATGCGCTCGGTAAGCAGCCAGGCCAGCATGGCCGTGGCCGTGGCGACGGTGGTGGTCATGAAGGTCGCACCGGCGGAGCCGTTCGAGCTGGTCGCCGAACCGGCGTTGAACCCGAACCAGCCGAACCACAGCAAGCCGGCGCCGAGCATCACGAACGGCAGGTTGTGCGGACGGAACAGCGTCGTGGGCCAGCCCTTGCGCTTGCCCAGCACGATCGCCAGCGCAAGGCCCGCCACACCGGAGTTGATATGGACCGCGGTCCCTCCGGCGAAGTCGATGGCGTGCAGCTTGTTGTTGATCCAGCCGCCGTGCTCGGACGCGAAGCCGTCCGCCGCGAACACCCAGTGCGCGACGGGGAAGTAGACCAGCGTCGCCCACAGTCCGGAGAACACCAGCCAGGCGGTGAACTTGAGCCGGTCGGCGACCGCACCCGAGATCAGCGCGACGGTGATGATCGCGAACATCAGCTGGAAGGCCACGAAGACGGTCGCGGGCATGGTGCCTGCCAGCGGGATGTCCACCTGCGTGACGCCCTTGCTCGGGTCCGCCTTGACGGCGTTGCCGCCGATAAGCTTTGCCAGGCCCCAATAATCGGTCGGGTTGCCCACGACTCCGCCCCTGTCGTCACCGAACGACATCGAGTAGCCGTAGAGCACCCAGAGCACTGTCACGACGCCCATCGCGCTGATGCTCATCATGATCATGTTGAGCACGCTTCTGGTGCGCACCATGCCGCCGTAGAAGAACGCAAGGCCCGGCGTCATCAACAGCACAAGCGCGGAACTCGCCAACATCCAGGCGGTATCGCCGGTATCGGGTTGGCCCAATTGCGGGAATGCCACTCGCTCACCTCCGGTCAGGACATGAATGGCCGTCAGGCGACGCCTGTGACCTGATCCAGAACCTTGCGCAATGGTTGTTTCCGCAATGGGGCCACTGTGTTTCGGCGGTATTAACGTCCCGCTCGCCGTGTAAGCGGTTTCAGCCGAGCAGCGCGTCGACGAAAGCGCCCGGCTCGAACGGCGCCAGGTCGTCGGGCCCCTCCCCGAGCCCGACAAGCTTCACCGGCACGCCGAGTTCCTGTTGGACGCGGAATACGATGCCGCCCTTGGCCGTTCCGTCCAGCTTGGTCAGCACGGCGCCCGTGATCTCGACGACGTCGGCGAACACCCGCGCCTGGGCCAACCCGTTCTGTCCGATGGTGGCGTCGAGCACCAGCAGCACCTCGTCGACGGCGGCGCGTCGTGTAACCACGCGCTTGACCTTGTCGAGTTCGTCCATCAGCCCGACCTTGGTGTGCAGCCGGCCGGCGGTGTCGATGAGCACCACGTCGGCGCCTGCGGCGATGCCCTTGTCGACGGCGTCGAAAGCCACCGATGCGGGGTCGGCGCCTTCGGGCCCGCGCACCACCTCCGCGCCCACCCGGGAGGCCCAGGTCTGCAGCTGGTCGGCCGCGGCGGCCCGGAAGGTGTCGGCGGCGCCCAGCACGACGCGGCGTCCGTCGGCCACCAAGACCCGCGCCAGCTTGCCGACGGTGGTGGTCTTTCCGGTGCCGTTCACTCCGACGACCAGCAGCACCGACGGGTGGTCGGCGTGCGGCAGGGCGCGGATCGAGCGGTCCATTTCGGGGTGCAGCTCGCGGATGAGCACGTCGCGCAGGACGGCCTTCGCGTCGGCCTCGGAGCGCACGTCGCTGCCGGCCAGGCGGGCGCGCAGCTGCGTCATCACCGAATCGGTGACCACCGGGCCCAGGTCGGCGACCAGAAGGGTGTCCTCGACGTCCTGCCAGGCGTCCTCGTCGAGGTCGCCGCCGCCGATCAGGCCCAGCACGCTGCGCCCCAGCGCGTTCTGCGAGCGGGCCAGCCGGCCGCGCAGCCGCTCCAGCCGGCCCTCCGGCGGCGCGATGGCCTCGATCTCGGGGGCCTCGGGCACCTCGGGGGCCGCCGGCGGCGGCTCGGGGGGCGCTACCGGCGGCGGGGCGATCGTTTCCGGGGCCTCCGGCTCCGGGAGTTCGACCTCGGAGATCGTGCGCCGCGGCGCGTCGCGGGGAATGGTGGCGTCGTCGCCCACCGCGGGCAGGCCGGTGGTGTCGAGCCGGTCGGCCTGGGTCGTTTGGCTGAAGGTGATGCCGGACGACGCGGTGTAGCCGCCCGACCGGTCGATCGCGCCGGGCTCCGGCTTGGCCGTGAAGCTGATCCGCCGGCGGCGGTAGCGCACCAGGCCCAGGACCAGCGCGGCGATGACAACCAGGACGGCGACGACCGCGATGGCGATCCAAAGACCTTGCGACACGCTGACATTGTTTCAAGCGGGCCGGCGCTCAGGGGGCATCGGGTGTGCGTCCCGGGCGTCGAGCGTGCGTCCTGGGCGCAGAAATCGCCGAAACTCCGCCGTCAGTACCCGGTTGGGCACCCGCGCTAGGGCTAGGAGGAGCTGGACACCAGCTGCTCGACCTGCTGCCCGCGCATCCGCTGCGAGATCACCGCGGTGATGCCGTCGCCCTGCATGGTCACGCCGTACAGGGCGTCGGCGACCTCCATCGTGGGCTTCTGGTGCGTGATGATGATCAGCTGCGAGCGCGCCCGGAGCAGCTCGAAGAGGCTGATCAGGCGGCGCAGGTTGGTGTCGTCGAGCGCCGCTTCCACCTCGTCCATGATGTAGAACGGCGAGGGGCGGGCGCGGAAAATGGCCACCAGCATCGCGACCGCGGTCAGCGCCTTCTCGCCACCGGACAGCAAAGACAACCGGGTGATCTTCTTGCCGGGCGGGCGCGCCTCGACCTCGATGCCGGTGGTGAGCATGTCGTCGGGATCGGTCAGCCGCAGCCGCCCCTCGCCGCCGGGGAACAGCACGGTGAAGACTTCCCGGAATTCGCGTTCCACGTCGACGAACGCGTCGCTGAACACCTGCAGGATGCGGGCGTCCACGTCGGCGACGACGTCCAGCAGATCCTTGCGGGCCGCCTTTACGTCCTCAAGCTGGGTGGACAGGAAGTTGTAGCGCTCCTCCAGCGCGGCAAACTCCTCGAGCGCCAGCGGATTGACCCGGCCCAGCTCCGCGAGCTCCCGCTCGGCGCGTTTGGCCCGCCGCTCCTGGGTGGGCCGGTCGTACGGCATCGGCGCCGGGGCGACCACCTGCTCACCGCGTTCGCGGGCCTGCTCGAACTCGGCCATCTCCAGCTCGGTGGGCGGCAGCGACACGTCCGGCCCGTACTCGGCGATCAGGTCGGCGGGCGCCATTCCGAACTGCTCGAGCACCATCTGCTCGAGCTGCTCGATACGCATCGCGGCCTGCGCGTTGGCCACCTCGTCGCGGTGCAGCGAGTCGGTGAGCGTGGCGACCCGGGCGCTGAGCGCGTTCACCTCGTCGCGCACTGCCGCCATCGCCGTCGCCCGGCCCTGGCGTTCGGCCGCCAGCGCGTCGCGGATCTTCGATGCCGCCCCGACCACCAGGTCCAGTCGCTGCGCCAGCAGGCGTCCGGCGTCGGCCACCGCCGCGGCCACCGCGGCCGCGCGCAACCGAGCCTCGCGCGCCTGTTGGGCTCGCAGCCGCGCCTCGCGTTCCGCGGCCGCGTCGCGGCGCAGGGAATCCGCTCGCCCGCGCACCGCGTTGGCCCGCTCCTCGGCGGTGCGCACCGCCAGCCGGGCCTCCACCTCCGCGCTGCGGGCCGCCTCTGCGGCGGCGGCGATCCGCTGGCGGACCTCGGCATGGTTGGGCTCTTCGGCCTGAACGTGTTGCGTCTCTTGGGCGTTGCGCAGCCGGTTTTCCAGTTCCGTGACTTCTTGGACGGTCTGCGCGCGGCCGGCCTCGAGCTCCTCGCGCTGCCGCAACAACCTGGTCCACTCGTCTTCGGTGGTGCGGGCTTCCTGCCCGAGCCGGCCCAGCTGCTCGTACATCGCCGAGATCGCGGTGTCGGATTCGTTGAGCGCGGCCAACGCCTGCTCGGCGGAGTCCTGGCGGGCGGCCTGCTCGGTCAGCGCGCCGGACAGCGCCGCGGTCAGCTGGGCGACCTGCGATTCCGCGGTGGCCAGCTCGCTGCCGGCCTTATCGATTTCCGAGGTCACCTCGAGCGTGGACAGCTTGCGGTCGGAGCCCCCGCTCACCCAGCCGGCGCCCACGAGGTCACCGTCGAGCGTGACCGCACGCAACCGCGGACGCGCCGCCACCAGCTCGAGCGCCTGATCCAGGTCGTCGACCACCGCGACGCCCGAGAGCATCGCCGTGATGGCGCCGCGCAGCCGCGCGGGCGCCTCGATCAGGTCCAGCGCCCACAGGGCGGATCCGGGCAGCGCGTCGCGCGCCGCGGCGTCCTCGGCGGGCCAATCGCCGAGCACCAGCGCCGCCCGTCCGCCGTCCGCTTGCTTGAGCGCGGCGACCGCGGACCGGGCCGCGCCGAAGCTCTCGGCGGCCAGGGCGTCGGCCGCCGATCCCAGCACCGCGGCCAGCGCCGCCTCGTAGCCGGAGCGGACCTTGACCAGCTTGGCGATCGGCCCGAAAAGCCCTGTCCCGGCGTGGTTTTCGGTCAGCCAGGCCGCGCCGTCCTTGCGCTCCAGCCCGACCGCCAGCGCGTCGATGCGGGCCCGCAGCGAGGCCACCCGGCGTTCTGCGTCGCGCTCGGCGGCCTGCAGTTCGGCGACGCGCGCGTCGGCCAACCGCAGGGCGGCCACAGTGCGCTCGTGGTGCTCGTCGAGGCCCACCTCGCCCTGGTCGAGCTCGCCGACGCGGCCCTGCACGGTTTCGAACTCCGCCTTGGACTGCTGCGCGCGGGCGGCGGCCTGTTCGATGCGCTCGGACAGCCGGGCGACGCTGTCGTCGATGGATTCGACGCGCGCCCGCATGGTCTCGACCTGACCTGCCAGCCGCGCCAGGCCTTCGCGCCGGTCCGCCTCGGCCCGCACCGCCGCCAGGTGGGCCCGATCGGCCTCGGCGGCCTCGCGCTCGCGCTCGCCCAGCTCGGCGCGCGCGGCATCGAGCCGGGTGCGTGTCTCGGCGAGTTCGGCCAGCAATTGCCGCTCGGCGACGGCGACCCGCTCGGCCTCGGCCTCCAACGCGTCGGGGTCGGTGTCGCTGGGCGGCGCCGGCTCCACGTCCAGATGATGCGCGCGTTCGCTGGCGATACGGACCGTCGCGGCCACCCGTTCGGCCAGCGCGGAGAGCCCGAACCAGGTGTGCTGCACCGATTCGGCCCGCTGCGAGAGTTCGGCGACGGCCGCCTCGTGCGCGGTGAGCTCCTCGGAAGCCACGGCCAGGCGGGCGGCGGCCTCGTCGTGCTCGCGGCGGATCGCGGCTTCCGCCTCGAAGATGGCGTCGCGCTCGGTCTGCCGGTTGACCAGGTCGTCGGCGGCCAGGCGCAACCGGGCGTCGCGCAGGTCGGCCTGGATGGTCTGGGCGCGGCGGGCCACCTCGGCCTGGCGGCCCAGCGGTTTGAGCTGGCGGCGCAGCTCGGTGGTGAGGTCGGTGAGGCGGGCCAGGTTGGCCGACATCGCGTCGAGTTTGCGGAGGGCCTTTTCCTTGCGCTTGCGGTGCTTGAGCACCCCGGCGGCCTCTTCGATGAAGGCGCGACGGTCTTCCGGTCGCGACTGCAGGATCTCGTCGAGCTTGCCCTGGCCGACGATGACGTGCATCTCACGGCCGATCCCGGAGTCGCTCAGCAGTTCCTGTACGTCCATCAAACGGCAACTGGCGCCGTTGATTTCGTATTCGCTGGCGCCGTCGCGGAACATGCGCCGGGTGATCGACACCTCGGAGTATTCGATCGGCAGCGCGTTGTCGGAGTTGTCGATGGTGACGGTGACTTCGGCGCGGCCGAGCGGGGCCCGCGACGAGGTGCCGGCGAAGATGACGTCTTCCATCTTGCCGCCGCGCAGCGTCTTCGCCCCCTGCTCCCCCATCACCCAGGCCAGGGCGTCGACGACGTTGGACTTGCCGGAACCGTTGGGCCCGACGACCGCGGTGATGCCCGGCTCGAAGCGCAGAGTCGTCGGCGAAGCGAAGGACTTGAAGCCCTTCAGCGTCAGACTCTTGAGGTACACGGCGAGCCAGACTACCGCTCGGATCGCCCGGCTCGGCCGCACCGAGGGGTGTCGGGAGGCGGGAAATGCGGCGGTTGTTCACGCCTTGCCGCACTGGTCACAGTGGCCACTTCTGTCACGCTCCGGGAGGTTGCGTCAGCGCTCGACGAACCCCTCGAAGCGTTCCCGCGGCTGCGACCAGTCGGCGACCACCTTGTCGACGCGGCCGGGCCTGGCCGGCCACGCCTGGCCGCCTTCCAGCAGCGCCAGCAGTTGCTCACCGGCCTCGCGCGGCCCCTGGGCGACCACCAGCACGCGGCCGTCGGCCTGGTTGGCCGCGTAGCCGGTGAGCCCCAGCTCGAGCGCCCGGCTGCGCGTCCACCAGCGGAAGCCGACGCCCTGGACCTTCCCGTGCACCCAGGCGGTGAGCCGGACGTCAGGTTCCGACATCGGCGACCTTGAAGTTGACCTGCGTACCGGCCTTGAGCGTGCGCCCGACGGTGCAGACCAGGTCGATGGCCCGGTCGACCACCGCCAGCAGCCGCTCCTTCTCCTCCGCCGTCAGCCCGGACAGGTCCAGCTCGAGCGTCTCTTCCAGGAGCGGATACACCTCGCGTTCGCGGTCGGCGTCCCCGGACACCCTGACCACCGCGTGGTAGTCATCGCCGAGCCGGCGGGCGAGCGGCTGGTCGCTGGACATCCCGCTGCACGCGGCGAGCGCGATCTTCAGCAGCTCGCCGGGGGTGAACACGCCGTCGACGTCTTCGGACCCGACGAGTACCCGCGCACCGCGCGAGCTGTGTCCGGTGTAACGGCGCGATCCCGTGCGCTCCACCCAGAGTTCGGTCATGGCTCATTTCTACCGGGCAGTGCCCTGAGGCCGCGTCGCGTGTGCGTACATGGCGATCACGACCGGCGTGTCGCCGCCCGGGTCGCACACTCAAAGCCCTGAGCGCACACTGGAATCGACAAGCCCTAGCGGACGATCAGCGAGAGCAGCTTCTTACCGAATGATATTGCGGCCGAATTGTTTTCGCAGGAGACAACCACCTGCTGGCCGACCCGCTGCCGCAGCTCGCGCTCGAAGACGTCCCGCAGCGTAGACGACGCGGCCGGGCATCCGTCACACGCGCCGACCATCCGGACCGTGACGGTGTGGCCGGCCACCGAGACCAGCTCGATCGACCCGCCGTGCGAGGCGGCAAGCGCGGCGACGGGCCCGGCAAGCAGTTCCGCGGCAACGGATTCCAGATCGGGGCCGGACGACTCGTCGACCGTCCAGCCCTGAGGGTCCAGCAGCGCCTCGCCGAGCGCCTCGCGGACGTCGTCTCCCAGTTCACGCCAGCTGCTGCCGGCGCCGATCGTGATCAGGATGTCCCCGGCGCCCACCACGAGCTCGGTGATCACCCCGCTGCCCAGCAGGGCGCCCAGCCGGCCGGGGGCGCCCCTGACCGCGCCGCGCGCCGGCAGCCGGTCGGGCGGGACCACCCAGCGCAGCTGACGCGGGTCCGCGGTCGCGGTGGCGTGGATCGGAATCATGCGCCCACTCCGACCGCGATCGAGCGGGCCGCAAACGCCATCGTCCAGGCGAGGACGAACATGTAGGACCACGCGAACGCGGGCCACCGCCACGAGTTGGTCTCGCGGCGCATCACCGCGACGGTGGACATGCACTGCAGCGCGAAGATGAAGTACACCATCAGCGCGATGACGGTAGGGGCGGTGAACACCTTGTGGCCGTCGTCGTCGGCCATCGTGACCAGGGCCTCATGCGGGTCGTCGGGACTCGTCGCCGCCGACACCTGGCCGAGGGTGGACACGAAAACCTCACGCGCCGAGAAGGAACCGAGCAGGGCGACGTTGATGTGCCAATCGAAACCGAGCGGCTTGAACACCGGCCCGATCGCCTTTCCGACGTCGGCGGCGTAGCTGTGGTCCATCACGTAGGCGGTGGTCTCCGTCGGCGACATGTGCGCGGTCTCCGCTTGGCGCGCCGGAAGATTGAGCAGCACCCAGAGCACCACCGAGGTGCCCAGGATGATGGTTCCGGCCTTGCGCAGGAACACCTTCGCCGAATCCCACATGGTGATGAGCACGTTCTTGGGCGATGGGAAACGATACGGGGGCAGCTCCATCGTGAACGGGAGCAGATCGCTGCGCAGGATCGTCGACTTGAACAACGACGCCGCGATCAGGGCCGAGGTGCCCCCACACAGATATAGCAAGAACATCGCCACACCCTGCGCGCTGAACCCCCACCATTGGGTCTGCGGCGAGACCAGCAGCCCCACCAGCAGGGTGAAGACGGGGAGCCGGGCGGAGCAGGTCATCAACGGCGCCGTGATGATGGTGGCGATCCGGTCGCGCGACGACGGCAGCGTCCGGGTGGCCATGATCCCCGGGATGGCGCAGGCGAACGAAGAGAGCATCGCGACGAAGGCGCGACCCTCCAGACCCGTCGTGGCCATCACCCGGTCCATCAGGAATGCCGCTCGCGCCATGTAGCCGACGTTCTCCAGCAGCGCGATCAGCAAGAACAGCAACACGATCTGCGGGATGAACTGGAGCACCGTCCCCACGCCGCCGATGAGTCCCTGGCCGAGCAGACCCCGCACCACATAGTTGCCGACGTGGTCGCTGACCAGCGTGCCGAGCCAGCCGAGGCCCTGGCTGACGCGGTCCTGCAGGGGCGCGGCGACGGTGAAGACGACCTGGAAGAAGCAGAACATCACCGCGAAGAAGATGACGGTTCCCCACAGCGGGTGCAGCACGATCCTGTCGATGCCGCGCGTGCGCTGATCCGGCTGCGGCGCAACGTATTCGGCGGCACGCAGCACCGACTTGCCCCAGGCGTCGACGGCGTCGTCGTCACCCGGCGGCAGAATCGGGGGACGCTGCCACCGGTCGAAGGACACCAGTTGGGCGCGCAGGCTGTCGATGCCCCCGCCGCGGTGCGCGATGACCGGGAGCACCGGGATGCCCAGCGCCGTCGACAAGGCGCCGATGTCGATGCGGCCGCCGCGCGCGGTCAACTCGTCGGTCATGGTCAGCGCCAACAGGCACGGGACGTCGAGCCGCATCACCTGGGCCACCAGCGTGATCGAGCGGTGCAGCGTGGTGGCGTCGGCCACCAGCACGATCGCGTCGGGACGGCCGGCTTCGGCGACGTTGCCGGCCAGCAGGTCGGCCACTACCTGTTCGTCCGGGCTGATGGGCTGCAAGCTGTAGGTGCCGGGCAGATCCTCGACGGCGATCTCGACGCCGTCCATTTTCGCGATGCCGACCCTGCGACCCACGGTGACGCCCGGATAGTTGCCGGTCTTGGCGCGTAGCCCGGTGAGGTGGTTGAACACCGACGTCTTGCCCGCGTTGGGGCTGCCCACCAGCGCGACCCGCGCCGCACCGGCAACCGCGACCGCGGCGCCTTCCTCGTGGCAGGACGTCATGCGACGCTCCCCGGGTCGACTTGGATCAGCCGCGCCTCGCGGCGGCGCAGGCACAGCTCGGTGTCTTGGACGCGGTAGATGGTCGGGTCGCCCATCGGCGCACGCCGGATGACCTCGACGTCCGACGCCGGCCGGAAGCCAAGCTGCCGCAGTCGCCCCGCCACCACGGGAGACGCCGCCGGCGCCACGCCCAGGATGGTCGCCCGCTGGCCCGGCGCGAGCTGAGCCAGCACGGTCGGCGAACCCGATCCACGAAGTGAGCTCCGCACTAGCCGACCCGACTCCATCGGTTCACCATGCCACCCAGGATAACGACGCGAGGTGAGGATAACCTCACCTTTCTTGCAAACGTCGGGCCGGCGCCCATCGAGTGTGCGCCCCGGGTGACGTCCGTCGGCGTGTCGCCGCCGTGGGCGCACACTCAAAGCCCTGCTCGCACGCTCAAAGGCGGGGGCGCGGCTGACATCTCGGGCAGTAGAACGACGACCGGTTCATGAACTTCTCCCGGCGTATCACCGCGCCGCAGCGCCGGCAGTTCTGCCCTTCGCGGCCGTATGCGTCCAGCGACCGGTCGAAGTAGCCGGATTCGCCGTTGACGTTGATGTACAGCGAGTCGAACGACGTTCCGCCCTGGGCCATCGCGTCGCGCATCACGTCCGCCGCCGCGTCCAGGATTGCGCCCAGGCGGCGGCGGCTCAAGGTCGCCGCGATCCGGGCCCCGTTGACCTTCGCCCGCCATAGCGCCTCGTCGGCGTAGATGTTGCCGATGCCCGACACGACGGTCTGATCCAGGAGCTGCCGCTTGATCTCGGAGTGCTTGCGCCGCAAGACGTTCACGACGGCGTCACGGTCGAAAAGCGGGTCCAGCGGGTCGCGGGCCAGGTGTGCGACGGGCGCCGGAACGGCGCTGCCGTCGACGCTCACCAGGTCGGCGAGCATCCAGCCGCCGAAGGTGCGTTGGTCGGCGAAGCTCAGCACGGTCCCGTCGTCGAGCAGGGCCGAGATGCGCACGTGGTCGGCGCGCGGCACCTGCCCCAGCAGCATCTGCCCGCTCATGCCGAGGTGCACCACCAGGGCCGTGTCCGGGTCCCCCGGGCCGTCGAGCAGCAGCCACAGGTACTTGCCGCGCCGATCGGTACCGGTGATGCGCGCGTCGAGCAGCCGGGCGGTGAGGTTGGCGGGGCCGCCCTCGTGGCGGCGCACCGCGCGCGGGTGATGCACCCGAACGGCCGTGATCGTTTTGCCGACGACCCAGGCCTGCAAGCCGCGGCGCACCACCTCGACTTCGGGTAGCTCGGGCACCTAGTGATGATCGCAAGCGCGGCGAAGCCGGGCGAAGCGGGTCATCACCACCGGCCCTAGTGATGATCGCAAGCGCGGCGAAGCCGGGCGAAGCGGGTCATCACCACCGGCCCAAGTGATGATCGCAAGCGCGGCGAAGCCGGGCGAAGCGGGTCATCACCATCGATCTAGACGGACGTCTTGTCGGCCGGGTCCAGCTCGTCGAGCGCTTTCCAGGTGGCCGCTGCGGCCTTCTGCTCGGCCTCCTTCTTGGAGCGCCCCACCCCGGACCCGTACTCGGTGTCCATCACGACGACGACCGCGGTGAACTCCTTGTCGTGGTCCGGGCCGGTCGAGGTGACGACGTAGGACGGCGCGCCCATGCCGCGAGCGGCGGTCAGCTCCTGCAGGCTGGTTTTCCAATCCAGCCCGGCCCCCAGCGTGGGCGCGGCGTCCAGCAGCCCGCCGAACAGCCGCAGGATGACCTCGCGCGCGGTGTCGATCCCGTGCTGCAGATAGATGGCGCCCAGCAGCGATTCCATCCCGTCGGCCAGAATGCTCGACTTGTCGGCGCCGCCGGTGTTGGCCTCCCCGCGCCCGAGAAACAGGTGAACGCCCAGGCCGTCCGGGGACAGCTTGCGGGCGACGTCGGCCAGTGCCTGGGTGTTGACGACGCTGGCCCGCAGCTTGGCCAGGTCGCCCTCCGAGCGGTCGGGGTGGCGGTGGTAGAGCTCGTCGGTGATGGTCAGACCCAGCACGGCGTCGCCGAGAAATTCCAGACGTTCGTTGGTGGGCAGGCCGCCGTGCTCGTAGGCATAGCTGCGATGCGTCAACGCCAGCGAGAGCAGCTCGTCGGGGAGCTCGACCCCGAGCGCGTCGAGCAGTTCCTGGCGTGCCGTCATTGCTCACCCCGCGGCGCGTCGGGCTCGGGAAACAGGCCGGCCAGCTTGGCCCACCGCGGGTCGATGCGGTCGTGCCGATGGCCGGGCTCGGCCGCGAGCGCGATCCCGCATTCAGGACACAGCCCGGGGCAGTCGGGCGTGCACAGGGGCGCGAACGGCAGCTCCAGCCCCACGGCGTCGACGATCGACTGCTCGAGGTCGACGGTGTCGTCGACGATGTGACCGACCTCGTCCTCCTCGGTGGTCGCCTCCGTCGTGCTGTCGGGATAGGCGAACAGCTCGGTCAGGCTGACCTGCACCCGACCGTTGACCGGGGTCAGGCACCGGGAGCATTCGCCGACCGTGGGGGCGTCCACCGTCCCGGTCACCAAGACGCCCTCGGAGACGGACTGAATCTGCAGGTCCAGATCCAACGGCGCGTCCTGTGCGATGGCGATCATGTCCAGCCCGATGCGCGACGGGCTGGGCACGCTCTTGCGCAAAGTCACCATTGCTCCCGGGCGTCGCCCAAGCTTGGTGATGTCGATCGACATCGGCGAGCTCAGACGGCGCTGGGAGGTGGTGCTGTGCTGCCGCGTCATAGGAGAAATCCTACGGCGCGCGCCGCATAATGCCAGGGCACGGCCTCCCGCAGGCGTCAGCGCACCGCGTAGTCGTGCGTGCCCGCCGCCGTCCGGAGCTGGTGACGTCCGCGCCCGACGGAGCGCAGCGTGCCATTGAGGAATTCCTCGAACTCGGCGAGCTTGTTGTCGACGTAGATGTCGCATTCACCGCGCAGCCGGTCGGCCTCGGCGTGCGCCGAGTCGATCAGACGGGTGGCCTCGGCGTTGGCGGCCTCTACCACGCTGTTCTGCGACACCAGGCGCTGCTGCTCCTTGATGCCCTCTTGAACGGCCTTCTCGTAGGAGATGTTGCCGTTCTCCAGCAGCCGGTCGGCCTCGGCCTGGGCGCGGCCGACGCTGGCCTCGTACTCGCGTTTCGCCGCGGTGGCGATGCGCATCGCCTCCTCGCGCGCCTCACCGACCATCCGCTCGCTGTGCTGGCGCGCCTCGCTCACCATGCGGTCGGCCTGCGATTTTGCGTCCGACAACAGCCGGTCGGCCTCCGCGCGGGCGTGGTTGAGCATCGACTCCGACTCGGTGGTCGCCGAGGACACCATGGATTCGGCGTGCGACTTGGCGTCCTGCAACATCGAGTCACGCGCGTCGAGGACGTCCTGGGCGTCGTCAAGCTCGCCGGGGATCGCATCCTTGATGTCGTCGATCAGTTCCAGCACGTCACCGCGGGGCACCACGCAGCCGGCCGTCATCGGAACGCCGCGCGCTTCTTCAACGATGGCGCTCAGTTCGTCGAGCGCTTCAAAGACTCGGTACACGGCCATATCCTCCTGGCGTCTGCAAAATCCTGTTGTTACCAGTGTGCCTGGTGTTGCCCTTGTGACAGCGGTGGCGGGCCGGTGTGTCGGACATTTGACCGCCCCGGCCCCATCCGCCCGGGCAGCTGCCCGCGGCCACCCGGCGTCGCGGCGCCCACGCTCCCCGGCACGCGGGAAATTCGAGGCGAAAAGCGCCAGAAATCGGGCGACAATCGGATCACAAGCTCGATTGTTCCAGCACTTCTGCGCCGGCGCCGCGCAGGCCGACGAGGCGGGCGAATATCGCCGTGGCGATACCGGCGAGCGGCGAATCACCTCGGGATAGGGTGGCGCGGTGAACAGGCCCACGGACCCGGATAGCGGCAACGCGCGACAGCCCGCGCCGACGCTTTATATATTCCCGCATGCGGGCGGATCGGCGAGCTATTACGTTCCATTCGCCAAGGCATTCTCTGCGGATGTAAGACGCGTCGCCGTCCAATATCCCGGGCGCGCCAAGGGCCTGACCCAGCTGCCGAGCATTCCCGCGCTCGCGGACGAAATCTATTCGATGATGGCGCCTTCCGCGCCGGCCGATGCACCGCTGGCCTTCTTCGGCCACAGCATGGGCGGCCTGATGGCCTTCGAGGTGGCACTGAGGTTCCAGTCCGCCGGGCAACCGGTCTCCGCCCTGTTCGTGTCGTCGAGTGCGGCGCCCGGCCACATCCGCTACAAGGAGCTGCAGGGCTCCGACCGCGACATCCTCAACGTCGTCGCCCAGGTGACCGACACCAACCCCGAGCTGCTTGCCAACGATGAATTCGCCCTGACGATCCTGCCCACGCTGCAAAGCGTCCGGGCGATCGCGGGCTATACCCACCCGCCGGCAGTCAAGGTGTCGTGTCCGATCTACGCGTTCGTCGGGGACAACGACATCATCGTGGCCGAGGAGAACATGCTGGCCTGGTGCGATCGCACTACCGACGATTTCCGCATTCGGGTGTTTCCCGGCGACCACTTCTACCTGAACAACAATTTGCCAGAGCTCGCAAAAGACATCGAGGAAGCGGTCCTCGACCGGTGCACGAGTAGATAGCTGCGCGGGTGGCCGCAGGCCAGTCAGCGGATCGGGCCGACCGCCTGCGGCCCTGCTGCCGATTCGCCCGTGAGTTTGCCGGCGGCGACTCCCCGCGGCCGGGGAGGCCGGCGGGGCCGGCCGCTGGGTACCCGCCGTTCGGTCAGGACACGAGCCGGCGTCGCATCCCGCCGCGGATATCAGCACTGCCAGGGGTTGTCAAAACCGGGCGCTGGGACTACAACGGACCCAAGCCTGTCGCCCGGTGCAAACCGAGTCGCCCTCACCCGTCTGATCACTATTTGTCACTCGTATAACAGGTGCACCATACGCCACGGGCGCGTACTACATATATATCGTGCAAGATCCGCCAGACAGATCTCGGCAGGAGCGCAGCCCCGACACGCCACTGTGGTGTGGGCTACATTCTCTTTTTGATTTTGTAAATCGGAGGGTCTCGTCCGCAAAGAATGCTTAGGTTGCTTCACAAGAGTGGTTGTCGGTAACCGGGGAAGCCACTCTTCGCGCCGCACGCGAGATGCGTGCACGTCACGAACGGCGTCAGCGAACTGGAAGGGCCACAAATGCCGGTTACCGACACGTCCATCCCCGGTTTGCTGCAGGAGCGAGCCGAGCGGCGGCCCGGCGCAACCGCCTTCACGTTCATCGACTACGAGCAAGACCCCGCCGGGTTTGCCGAGCGCCTTACCTGGGCCCAGGTTTACCGCCGCGCCCGCATCATTGCTGACGAGCTGTCACTCTGCGGCTCGCCCGGAGATCGTGTGGCCATCCTCGCGCCGCAGGGACTGGAATACGTCGCGGCCTTCTTCGGCGCGCTACAGGCCGGGTTCATCGCCGTTCCGCTGTCCACACCGCTCTACGGGGTCCACGACGACCGGATCTCCTCCGTACTGCGGGATTGTAATCCGGCCGCCATTCTCACCACGTCGGCCGTGGTCAGCGACGTCAACAAGTACGCCTGCGGCCAGGACGGCCACCCCGCGCCACTAGTCATCGAAGTCGACCTGCTGGACCTGGAATCCACTCGCGAGCTGCCGCCCGCTCAGCAGTTCGCGTCGGGTGCGGGCTATCTGCAATACACGTCCGGTTCTACGCGCACACCGGCCGGCGTGATCGTGTCGCACAAGAATGTCGTCACCAATGTGACGCAATGTATGTACGCCTTCTTCGGTGAACCGGAAAACCTCCCGGCAAACCTTTCTCTGGTGTCGTGGCTGCCCTTGTTCCACGACATGGGGCTGATTCTGGGAGTTTGTGCGCCGCTGGTGACAAACCGCAGCGCTGTGCTGATGAGTCCGATGGCGTTCCTGCAACGCCCGGCCCGTTGGATGAAAATGCTTGCCACCAATGGTCAGTGCTTTTCCGCGGCACCCAATTTCGCTTTCGAACTGGCGGTGCGCCGGACATCGGATGACGACATGGCGGGACTCGACCTCGCCGAAGTGCAGACGATCGTCAGCGGCAGCGAACGAATCCACGTGGCCACCGTCAAGCGCTTCACCGACCGCTTCGCCCCCTTCAACCTGCGCCCGACGACGGTCCGGCCCTGCTATGGCCTCGCCGAAGCGACCCTGTACGTGGGGGGTCCCGAACCCGGCACCATGCTCAAGACGGTCCGGTTCGACTATGAGCACTTGACCGCCGGCCGGGCCCGACCGTGCGGGACCGAGGGGATGGTCGGCACCGAGCTCATCAGTTATGGCTCACCCGATCCCGCCGCCATGCGAATCGTCAACCCCGAGACGATGACCGAGAGCCCCGCGGGCACGGTCGGGGAGATCTGGGTGCGCGGCGACCACGTGGCCCTGGGCTACTGGCGAAAGCCGGAACAGACGGCACGCGTTTTCCAGGCCGAACTGGTCAACCCGGCTCCGGGCTGTCCGAAGGGTCCATGGTTGCGGACGGGCGACCTGGGCGTCATCGCCGACGGCGAGATGTTCATCATGGGCCGCATCAAGGACCTGCTCATCGTCGACGGGCGCAATCATTATCCCGACGACATCGAGGCAACCATCCAGGAGATCACCGGCGGCCGGGTCGCGGCCATCTCGGTGCCGGACGACATCACCGAGCAACTGGTCGCAATCATCGAGCTGAAGGGGCGCGGAGCGTCCGAGGAAGAGGCACTGCTGCGCCTGCGTTCGGTGAAACGCGAAGTCACGTCGGCGATCTCGAAGTCGCACAGCGTGCGCATCGCCGACCTCGTTCTGGTGTCACCGGGATCCATCCCGATCACCACCAGCGGTAAGGTTCGGCGCTCGGCATGCGTCGAGCGCTACCAAAGCGACGGATTCATAAGGCTGGACGTGACGGTATGACGTCAGGCATCGGTGGCGAAGACGACCTCCGCCACTGGTTAGTGGACTACTTGGTGACCAACATCGGTTGCACCCCTGACGAAGTCGATCCCAACCTGTCGTTGGCCGACCTCGGCGTTAGTTCCCGCGAGGTGGTGGTGCTCTCCGGCGAACTGTCAGAGTTGTTGGGCAAGAAGGTATCCCCCGTGGATTTCTGGCAAAACCCGACCATCAACGCTCTGGCCGCCTACCTCACCGCGCCCGAGTCCGAGCCGGAGCCGGACGCCACACTCAAGCGCCCGGCTCGTAACTCACTCGACGAGCCGATCGCCGTCATCGGAATGGGGTGCCGATTCCCCGGCATTGCCGGGCCCGAGGCGTTATGGAAATTCCTCTGCGAGCGCGGTTACTCGATCGGTCAGGTGCCGCCTGAACGGTGGCAGCCGTTCGAGTCCGGCTCACCCGACGTGGCGGCGGCGCTCGCCCGGACGACGCGCTGGGGATCGTTCCTGCCGGACGTCGATGCCTTCGACGCGGAGTTCTTCGAGATCTCCCCGAGCGAAGCCGACAAGATGGACCCCCAGCAACGCCTGCTGCTGGAAGTCGCCTGGGAAGCGTTGGAACATGCGGGAATTCCGCCAAGCTCGTTGCGCCGGTCACAGACCGGGGTCTTCGCCGGTGCATGCCTGAGCGAATACGGGGCCATCGCCTCGAACGACTTCTGCGGGGTGGACGGCTGGAGCAACACCGGCGGAGCGATGAGCATCATCGCGAACCGCCTCTCGTATTTCCTCGACCTGCGCGGCCCCTCGGTGGCGGTCGACACGGCGTGCTCGTCGTCGTTGGTGGCCATCCACCTGGCCTGCCAGAGCCTTCGGACCGAAGATTCCCAGTTGGCGATCGCCGCCGGCGTGAATCTGTTGTTGTCACCGGCGGTGTTTCGCGGCTTCGACCAGGTGGGCGCCCTATCGCCGACGGGTAAGTGCCGCGCGTTCGACGCAGCGGCGGACGGGTTCGTCCGCGGCGAGGGCGCGGGGGTCGTGGTGCTCAAGCGGCTGACCGACGCGCAGCGGGACGGCGACCGGGTACTGGCCGTGATCTGCGGCTCGGCGATCAACCAGGACGGGCGGTCCAACGGGCTGATGGCCCCCAACCCCGCGGCGCAGATGGCCGTCCTGCGAGCCGCCTACAGCAACGCCGGGATGCAGCCCAGCGACGTCGACTACGTCGAAACACACGGCACCGGAACACTATTGGGCGACCCCATCGAAGCACGAGCACTCGGCACGGTGCTCGGCCGCGGACGTCCCGAGGACGCCCCCCTGCTCATCGGCGCGATCAAGACGAATCTCGGCCACACGGAGGCGGCCGCGGGCATCGCGGGCTTCATCAAGGCGGTGCTCGCGGTGCAGCGCGGCCAGATCCCGCCGAACCAGCGCTTCGAAAGCCCGAACCCGCACATCCCGTTCGACGAGTTGCGGATGAAAGTCGTTCGGACTCAAACCAGTTGGCCGGTCCGCGAGCACCCGCGCCGGGCCGGTGTGTCCTCGTTCGGATTCGGCGGGACGAACGCGCACGTGGTGATCGAGCAGGGCCAGGACGTCGCCCCGGCGGTTCGGCCAGACGCCGATCCGGGGGTGTCGACGTTGGTGGTGTCGGGTAAGACGGCGCGGCGGGTGGCGGCGACGGCGTCGGTGCTGGCCGAGTGGAT
>NZ_LZIX01000179.1:0-15442 GCF_001666955.1 Mycobacterium sp. E735
TCACCGGGCAGGCCATGAGGTCGGCCAGCTCCCGGACCGTCGCACCCGTGCGCGACGTGTGGACCCCGTGCCCCACCAACAAGATCGGGCTCTGGGCCGCCCGGATCAGCTTGGCCGCTTCGGCCACCTCGCGCTCACCCGCGGTCTGGTTGACGAGTCGATACCGGTGGGGCACGGGGTCCACACGTCGCGCACGGGTGCGACGGTCCGGGAGCTGGCCGACCTCATGGCCTGCCCGGTGATCCAGACCTCCGGTGGCACGTCGTTCATCGACGGGCTCGAGGACCGCACGTTCGCGTACGGATTCTCGCCGGCGGCCGTCGAGGCGGTGGTGAATTCCGATCTGTGCGTCGCGCTCGGCACGGAGCTCGGTGAGCCGAGTCATTACGGCAGGACCCGCCACTGGGCGCCCAACGACGCAAACCGCAAATGGGTTCTGGTCGAACAGGACCCGGTGGCCATCGGGGTCAACCGTCCGATCGACGTCCCCCTGGTCGGCGACCTTCGCGGCGTGGTGCCTCAGCTGGTGGAGGCACTTCGCGGCACGCCGAGAAGGGCGTCCGCCGACCTCGACCGCTGGATCGCCGAGGACGCGGCGGAGTTGGCGCAGCTCGCGGAGAACGCGCCGACGGGACGGACGCCGGTGCACCCGGCACGCTTCGTCGTCGAGGCCACCCGGGCGTTCCCGAAGGACGGCATCATGGTCCGCGACGGCGGGGCGACAGTCATTTTCGGCTGGACCTACTCGCAGGCCAAGCCGCGAGACGTCATCTGGAACCAGAACTTCGGCCATCTCGGCACCGGTTTGCCGTACGCGGTCGGGGCCTCGGTCGCCGAGGGCGGCAAGCGCCCGGTGATGCTGGTGACCAGCGATTCGGCGTTCCTTTTCCACATCGCCGAATTGGAAACGGCCGCGCGGCTACGGCTCCCACTCGTGTGCGTGGTCGGTGTCGACCACCAGTGGGGCCTCGAAGTCGGCGTCTACAAGCGCACCTTCGCCCAGCCGTCGCCGCAGCCCGGGGTGCACTGGAGCAAGGACGTCCGTCTCGACAAGGTCGCCGAGGGCTTCGGTTGCCACGGCGAGTACGTCGAGAAGGAAGAGGAGATCGGGCCGGCGATCGAGCGAGCGTACGCGAGCGGCAAGACCGCAGTCGTCCACGTCTGCATCGACCCGAAGGCGAACTCCGAGGAGATGCCCAAGTACGACGAGTTCCGTACCTGGTACGCCGAAGGCACCCAATAGTTCAAGGATCCCGAAGGAGGAGCCATGCGCGATTACCTGAAGTTCTACATCGACGGCCATTGGGTCGACCCGGTCCAGCCCAACACCTTTGACGTCGAGAACCCGGCGACCGAAGACGTGTGCGGAAGGATCTCACTCGGGTCGTCCGCGGATGTGGACGCGGCGGTGAGCGCGGCCCGGCGAGCCTTCGCCGACTGGTCGCAGAGCAGCCGCGAGCAGCGGCTGGAGCTGCTGGAGGGCATCCTCGCCGAATACCAGCGGCGCGCGGGCGAGCTCGCCGACGCGGTGACCGAGGAAATCGGCGCGCCGCCGTCGTTGGCCGCGGGCCCACAAGTGCAACTCGGGATCGGTCACTTGGTCACGGCGATCGACGTGTTGAAGAACTTCCCCTTCGAAGAACAGCACGGGGCGGCGCTGATCGCCAGGGAGCCGATCGGCGTCTGCGGGCTGATCACGCCCTGGAACTGGCCGCTCAATCAGATCGCCGTCAAGGTATATCCGGCGTTGGCGACAGGCTGCACCATGATCCTGAAACCCTCTGAGGTGGCGCCGTTTTCGGCCTACATCTTCGCCGAGATCCTCGATGCCGCAGGCGTGCCGGCCGGGGTGTTCAACCTGGTGAACGGTGACGGCCCCGGCGTGGGCATGGCGATTGCGGGCCATCCGGGCATCGACATGGTGTCGTTCACCGGGTCGACCCGCGCGGGGATCGAGGTGGCGAAGACCGCCGCCCCGACGGTCAAGCGGGTGACCCAGGAGTTGGGCGGCAAGAGCCCGAACATCGTCCTCGACGACGCGGGCTTCGCCGACAGCGTGCGGGCCGGCGTCGCCAACATGATGCCGAACTCCGGACAGAGTTGTAATGCGCCCTCGCGCATGCTCGTTCCGAACTCACGCATGGACGAGGCCATCGGCATCGCGCGCGAGACCGCCGGGCGGGTGAAGGTGGGCGACCCCGGCGACAAGACCGCGATCGGGCCCGTGGCATCCAAGGCGCAGTTCGACAAAGTGCAACGCCTCATCCAGAGCGGCATCGACGGGGGCGCGACCGTCGTCGCCGGCGGGCCGGGCCGACCCGACGGGCTGACCACCGGCTACTACGTCCGGCCGACCGTCTTCGCGAACGTCACCAACGACATGGCGATCGCACGGGAGGAGATCTTCGGGCCGGTGCTGTGCGTGCTCGGCTACGAAGACCTGGACCAGGCCGTCGATATCGCCAACGACACCGATTACGGCCTCGCGGGCTATGTTTCGGCGGCCGATCTCGACAAGGCCCGCGCGGTGGCGCGCCGAATCCGGGCCGGTTGGGTGACCATCAACCACGCGTTCGACATGAGTGCGCCATTCGGCGGCTACAAGCACAGCGGGAACGGGCGGGAGTGGAGCGAGTTCGGGTTTCACGAGTACCTGGAGATCAAGAGCATCTTGGGCTACGCGCCAGAGAAGGGCCGCCAGTAGCGCGCCGATCAGCCTGTCTCAAAGCGGCGACGGATACCGGCCAGCATCGCGATATGCGCCTGCACGGCTTCGCGAGCGGTCATCGCGGCCAGCGGCCGGGGCGCGGCGATCCGTATCCGCTCGGTGACGCGCGTGCCCGACGCGGTGGGCTCGAAACTCACCCGGCCGCGCAGCCGCACCCCCAGCGACTGGTCCGCCTCGGTCAGCACGTCGCCCTCCTCCGGCACCTGCAAACGTGCCCGGTAGGTGATGGTCATCGTGAACGGCCCCAACGGAATCCGGTCCCGCACCCGGTAGCTGAGCGCGACCCCGGCCGGGGTTTCGCTGCGCGACAACATCTCCACGGACACGATCAGCGGGTGCACCAGCTTGATGTTGTTCAAATCCACATAGAAGTCGCGAACCTCGCCCGGGGGCGCGGGCACTTCCTCCGTCAGCGTGTGCTCGGAGTGGGCAACCCACCAGCTCATGCGGAGAACTCCAAGAGGAGCTGACCCGTGCGCCACCAGATCAGCACGGCGAATGCCACCAGCACGACGAGGGTGACCGCGGCCTGAATCGTGTTGCGCCGCTCCCGTGGCGGGTAGACGTAGGCCGCGGCGACCAGCGCACCGGTGACCAGCCCGCCCACGTGCGCCTGCCAGCTGATGCGTTGCGCGCTGAACAACGGCACCAGGAACGTGAAGACGAGGTTGATCGCGATCACCGCCACCACCCAGCGGACGTCGAAGGCCAACCGCTTACCCACCACGAAGGTGGCGCCGAACAGGCCGAAGATCGCACCCGAGGCGCCTGCCGTCGCCGTGTCGAGCGGTGACACCAAATAGACCAGCACCGAGCCGCCCAGCCCGCTCAGCGCGTACAGCGCGCCGAAACGCAGTCGGCCCAGCCACATTTCGAGCGGCGGGCCCACCACATACAGCGCCCACATGTTGAACAGCAGGTGCGTGGCGCCGTAGTGCAGGAACGCCGATGTGACCAGGCGGTAGAACTGGCCGTCGGCGACGGCCGGCGGCCACAGCGCGAGCTGCTTCTCCAAGTTCCCCGACGCCATCTGCAGCACGAAGGCCGCCACGTTGATCCCGATCAGGGCATAGGTGAGCACCGGGGCCGAGCGCTGCCGTCCGCCGAATCGGGTGCGGGGCTGCCGGACCGTCCGCGCCCCGGCCCGGACGCACTCCACGCACTGCTGACCGACGGCGGCGCTGCGCATGCAGTCGCCGCAGATGTAGCGCTCGCAGCGGTTGCAACGGACGTACGTCGGGCGTCCCGGATGCCGATAGCAACTCGGCGCCGCGGGCGGCGAATCCGGTGGGCTGGGTGCGCTCATCGCCCTATTCTCGCCCGCGCCGGCGGGCCGGGCGCAGCGCTTTAGCAAAGCTGTTTTCCGCCCACCCCATTGCGCCTAATGTTTTCTGCGTGGAGTCGACATGAGCACCGGAGTGGTCGAACGCTACCTGGAGTGCCTGGCCGCACACGACTGGGACGGGCTCGCCGCAACGATCGCCGACGAGGGGCTGATCCGCGAGGGGCCGTTCTGCGATGTCGTCGAGGGCAAGCAGCACTACGTCGCCTACCTGCGCAAGGTGCTGACCAACCTGGACGGCCATCGGCTGGAGGTGCAGCGGGTCTCGCATGTCGACAGTCGCCTGTCGTACGTGGAGTTGACGGAGTCGTTCGTCATCGACGGCGCCGCCAAGCGGTGGCCCGAATGCCTACTCTTCGAGCGCGGCGATGACGGGCTGATCTCTCATGTCAGCGTGTTCTTCAAGCAGCCCGGCGCGCAGTGAATCGCCCGTGCGGCGAGCAAACTATTCCCTCACCCGCGAATTTGACCTACCGTGTGATGGGTGGAATCAAACGGAACCCCGGAATTGGTGCCCGTCGAAACATTGCACTCAGGTGATCCGATCATGGATTGCGGCCAGCGGTACATAGTCCTCGAATCGAAGGCCGTCGGCGACAGCTGCGTGGTCCTCGAGCTTGAATCCAGGGTGGACCACCAGCTGCAGGTCATCGAGAAGTCCTTCCCGGCCGGATACCACGTCAACAGGGCGAACCACCGAATCTTATAGCCCTAATTTACCCAGCCGAATATTGCGCGAGTAGCCGTTGGACGGCTACCGCGCATTCGTGTTTATTCGGGCGAGAAACGCAAATAGCGGTCGGCCGCATTTAGCGGCCGCGCGCCGGACGCGGGTCGCTGGGATTGTCCGGATCGGGATCGCCGAACCACCGCGCCGGCGCGCGCTCGCCGTAGGCGTCGTGCCATTCCCACCACTCGTAGGGCGCCGTCTGCGGATACCCGGCCGGCGAGTCCTCCCAGTTCTCCTGGCGCCCGAGCGCGGTCATGTCGAGGTAGCTCCAGGTGTTGCCCAGCGCCTCATCACCGCGGTTGTTGATGAAGTAGGTACGGAACACGCGGCCCCCGTCGTGGATGAACGCGTTCGTGCCGTGCCATTCGTCCACGCCGAAGTCGGCGTCGAAGCCGTCGGTGATCGTGTACCACGGCATCTGCCACCCCATCCGGGCCTTCAGCCGCGCGATGTCGACTTGTGGCGCCCGGGAAGCGAACACCAGGGTCGTGTCGCGGGCGTTCAGGTGGGCGAGGTGCCCCACGTGGTCGGCGATCATCGAGCAGCCGCGGCACGCGTGGCCGGGCCAGCCGTCCACGCCCGGCTCGAAGAACGCGCGGTACACGATCAGCTGGCGCCGTCCAGCGAACAAGCCCAGCAGGTCGACCCGGCCCTCGGGTCCGTCGAACGCGTACTCCCGCTCGACGGCCAGCCACGGCATCCGCCGGCGCGCCGCCGCCAGGGCGTCGCGGGCCCGCATCACTTCCTTCTCTTTCGCCAGCAGCTCTTCGCGCGCCGCGGCCCAATCCCGGGCCGACACGATAGCGGGTGTATGCATGTCGTTGTCCTCCTTAAGGTTTCGTGCCCTCATGCCACCGCCGACAGGCCTGCAGAAGAGAGCAGGTACGCATCCTGCGTCCCGGAGTCCTCGGTCGCGATGGCCAGGACCGAGCGGCCCACCTGCTCGGCGGTGAGCGCCGGCCCGGCGGCCCGCACGAACGACTCGACGTCGACCCCTTGCCGATCGGCGTACGCCGCGACTGCCTTGGCGCCCAGGTCGGTCGCCGGCGTCAACCGCGGCAGCACGGACACGAAGCGGATGCCCAGGCCGGCCAACTGCGACTCGATGGCGGCGTAGCCGGCGATGAACCTGACCGCCGCCTTCGCCCCCGCGTAGCCTCCGCTCAGTGGTGACCCGGCGAGGGCGGCGCCGCTGGACATGACGATCACCGAGCTGCCGGGTGCGAGCGGGTGCCGCAGCGCGTATCGGGTCCAGTGAAACGCCTGCGCGACATCGACATTCCAGTTCTGGCTGAAGCTGTCCCAGCTCTGCTCCTGCAGCGGGCTCATGTGAGGCGCGGCCCCGGCGCAGAGAACCAGTGTGCGCGGCCGGTATTCGTCGATGAGCCGCTGCGCCGTCGCGGGATCGGCGGCGTCGGCGGCCACCGGGATGAAGGCGTCGCCGAGCCCGCGGCGCGCGTCCTCGAGACCGGAAACGCCGCGCGCGACGCCGATCACCTCGGCGCCGGCCGCCGCCAGGGCGCCCGCGATGGCGCGGCCGAATCCGCGGCTCGCCCCGGTCACGATCGCCGTGGTGCCGGCCAGGCCACCCGATGGGAATGTCAGGGGCTCGTTCATGTTCGTCCTCGCTCTCAACGGAAGGTGCATTCACCAATTGAGATGCGGCGCGGCGCCCGAATTCATCGCCGGTGCGCCGATGAATTCGAGCCGGCCGGTGTCTCTGTACTGGAGTAGCGTTCGAACCCAGCCGAGACAGGAGGGGCCGTGCCGGCCCAGGAGGACTTCATCGCGCAGGCGGCGCCCTTTCGCGCCGAGCTGATCGCGCACTGTTACCGCATGCTCGGGTCCGTGCATGACGCCGAGGACCTCGTCCAGGAGACCTATCTCAACGGCTGGCGTGGCTACCAGGCATTCGAGGAACGCGCGGCGCTGCGGACCTGGCTTTACCGGATCGCGACGACCGCGTGCCTGCGGGCGCTGCAGAACCGCGCGCGCCGGGTGCTGCCGGCCGGGCTCGGCGACGGATCGATCGACCCCGACGCCGGACTCGACTCGACCGGCGTGCACGAGTGGCTGGAACCCATCCCCGATTCGCTGATGTTCCCCACCCCCGAGGACAACGTGGCCGCGCGACAGAGCCTGCGACTGGCCGTGATGACCGCGCTGCAAGAGCTGCCCGCCCGCCAACGCGCGGTGCTCATCCTGCGCGACGTGGTGCAGTTCAGCGCCGCGGAGGTTGCCGAGCTCCTCGAAACGACACCCGCCGCGGTCAACAGCTCGCTGCAGCGGGCGCGGGCCCACCTCGCCGAGCTCTCCCCCACCGAGGAGAACCTCTCGGAGCCCGACGACGCGGAGCGCCGAGCGCTGCTCGACCGCTACTGCGCGGCATTCGAGAACGCGGACATGGCCGCCCTCACCGCGCTGCTGCAAGCGGACGTGAAGCTCGAAATGCCACCTCTCCCTGTCTGGTTCACCGGCCGTGACCCGGTGTTGAGATTCCTCGCCGCGCGCGCGTTCGCCAAGCCCGGCGAGATCGCGATGATCCCGACGGCCGCCAACACGCAACCCGCCGTCGCCGAGTACCGCCGCGGCGCCGACGGGACGTTGCGTGCCCACTCCATTCACGTCCTCACAACCGGCGCCAGCGGGGTCGCCACCATCACCGTCTTCCTGGACCCCGGCCTGTTCAGCAGGTTTGGTTTTCCGCCCAGCCGGTAACCTGTCCGCAGGGACGCGACTGCACCGCCGGTCAGGAGAAAGAAGGCCCAAACCCCCGGAGTCCTCGGTGTGGTCGCAGGGTCCACCATGGCAAATGTGGACAGGTCCCCTGCGCCCCAGGATCATTAGGCGCGGTAGACGCAATCGAAGGGTGACCGAGTGAGGATTCCGGGCGTTGCCAGCGTCGTCGCCGGCATGACCGACGGGGCGGCGCAGGTGGTGCGAGCCGGCGTGTCCACCGCGGCGGGCGCCGCGGGTGCGCTGCAGACGTTGGCCAGCCCGGTCGCCGAACTGGCCGTCCCGGTGGTGCAGTCGATGGCCCAAACGACCGGCCGGGCAATCGGATTGACCGGTCCCACCAACGGTTCCGGTCCCGCCGTCACGCCGCCGATTCGCTGGCAGAGCGGGCGGCGGGTGCATCTGGACCTGGATCCGTTGCTGCCGTTCCCGGGCTGGCATGAGCACGCGCCGGCGGTGGAGGAACCCGTCCGCCGGATTCCGGGAGTGGCCTCCGCCCACGTCGAGGGCGCCCTCGGTCGGTTGGTGATCGAATTCGACAACGAGGCCGACGGCGACGCCGTCCTGGACCGGGTCCGGGACACGGTCTGCGGCGTAGCGGCGGACCTGAGGCTGGTCACGTCCAAGGACGCGCCGCGCACCGCGCCGTTCGCCGATCCGGGAAACCCGTTGGCGATCCTGGTCCCGTTCAGCGCCGCGGCGATGGACGTGGCGGCCGTCGGCGCCGCGGTGACCGGCTGGTTGGGCCGGCTCCCGGTCGCGCCGCGCAGTGCCCGCGCCGCCGCCGCGCTGCTGAACCACCAACCGCGCGTCGTCGCCGTGCTCGAGTCGCGGCTGGGTCGCGTCGGCACCGACATCGCGCTCAGCGCCTCCACCGCGCTGGCCAACGGGCTGACGCAGGCGGTCGGCACACCGTTGCTGGATCTGGCGCAACGCAGCCTGCAGGTATCCGAGGCGGCGGCGCATCGCCAGCGCTGGCGGGAACGCGAACCGGAGCTGGCCTCGCCCAGTCGCCCGCAGGCGCCGGTGGTCCCCGTCATATCGTCGGCCGGGCCGAAATCGCAAGCGCCCCGGCATAATTCGGCGGCGGCCGCCGCGGGGGAAGCGTCCCACGTGGTGGTGGGCGGTGCCATCGACGCCGCCATCGACACCGCGAAGGGATCGATGGCCGGGCCGGTGGAGGAGTACGCCGACCAAGCCGCCAACGCCTCGCTGGTGGCCGCCGCAGGTGCGCTGTTGGCCGGCGGCGGCACCGAGGATGCGGCCGGCGCCCTGCTGGCCGGCGTGCCCAGGGCGGCGCACACGGGCCGGCAGGCCTTCGCGGCCGTGTTGGGCCGCGGACTGGCCAACGCCGGCCAACTGTTCCTCGACCCGGGCGCCCTGCGGCGGCTGGACCGGGTCAAGGTGGTCGTCGTCGACGGCGCCGCGCTGCGGGGCGACAACCGCGCCGTGCTGCAGGCGCGGGGCGACGTACCCGGATGGGACGAGGACCGGGTCTACGAGGTCGCCGACGCGCTGCTGCACGGTGAGGAGGCCCCCGAACCGGATCCCGACGAGTTGCCTGCCACGGGCGCGCGCCTGCGGTGGGTCCGGGCGCAGGGCTCGTCGGCGACGCCCGCGCAGGGTCTCGAGCACGCCGATCTGGTGGTCGACGGCGAACGCGTCGGCAGCGTCGACGTCGGCTGGGAGGTCGACCCGTTCGCCATCCCGCTGCTGCAGATCGCGCACCGGACCGGTGCACGGGTGGTGTTGCGCCACGTCGCCGGCACCGAGGACCTGACCGCCAGCGTCGCCGTCAGCCACCCCCCGGGCACGCCACTGCTGCAGTTGGTGCGCGACCTGCGCACGGATCGCGGGCCGGTGCTGCTGATCACCGCGCTGCACCGCGACTTCGCATCGACCGACACCTTGGCCGCGTTGGCCATCGCCGACGTCGGCGTCGCGCTCGACGACCCCCAGGCCGCGACGCCCTGGACGGCGGACATCATCACCGGCACGGACCTGGCCGCCGCGGTGCGCATCCTTTCGGCGCTGCCGGTGGCCCGGGAGGCGACGGAGTCGGCGGTGCGCCTGGCCAAGGGCGGCAGCACCCTGGCGGGGCTGTTGCTGGTCACCGGCGACCCGCGCACCCTGAGCCCGTTCGCCGTGCAGCGCTGGCTCAACCCGGTGAACGCCGCCGCCGCGGCCGCGCTGATGCAGGGCAGCTTCGCCGCCTCGCGGGTGCTTCGGCTGGCCGACCCGACACCCCAGCCGCTGACCGCGTGGCATGCCCTGGACCCGGAGATCGTCTACTCCCGGCTGGCCAGCCGCACCCGCCCCCTGGCCGTCGAGCCCGGCGTCGCGCCCTGGCGGCAGCTCCTCGACGACCTGTCCTACAACCCGGTGGTCGCGCCGCTGCGCGGGCCGGCGAGCCGCGTGGGGCGGCTGCTCACCGCGACGCGCGCCGAGCTGGCCGACCCGCTGACGCCCATCCTGGCCGTGGGTGCGGCGGCCTCGGCGATCGTCGGCAGCAGCGTCGACGCGCTGCTGGTGGCGGGCGTGATGACCGCGAACGCGGTCGCCGGTGGCGTCCAGCGGTTGCGGGCCGAGGCCGCGGTCGCCGAGCTCTTCGCCGAGCAGGACCAGTACGCCCGGCGCGTGGTGTTGCCCACGGTCGCCACCGCGCACCGCCGGCTGGAGGCCGCCCGGACCGTCGAGCGGACGGTGTCGGTGAGCGCGAAATCGCTGCGGCCCGGCGACATCATCGACCTGGCCGCCCCGGAGGTCGTGCCGGCGGACGCGCGCCTGCTGGTGGCCGAGGACCTCGAGGTCGACGAGTCCTTCCTGACCGGCGAGTCGCTGCCGGTGGACAAGCAGGTCGAGCCGGTCGCCGTCGCCGACTCCGACCGCGCCAGCATGCTGTTCGAGGGCAGCACCATCGTGGCGGGGCACGCCCGGGCGATCGTCGTGGCGACCGGTGCGGGCACCGCCGCGCAGCGCGCGATCTCGGCCATCGCCGACGTCGAGTCGGCGGCCGGGGTGCAGGCCCGGTTGCGGGAGTTGACCAGCAAGGTCCTGCCACTGACCCTGGCCGGCGGTGCCGCGGTGACCGCGTTGGCCCTGCTGCATCAGGGATCCCTGCGGCAGGCCGTCGCGGACGGGGTGGCCATCGCCGTGGCCGCCGTCCCCGAGGGGCTGCCCCTGGTGGCCACCCTGGCCCAGCTGGCCGCCGCCCAGCGGTTGTCGCGCCGCGGCGTCCTCGTCCGCACGCCGCGGGCGGTCGAGGCCCTGGGCCGGGTCGAAACGGTGTGTTTCGACAAGACCGGCACGCTCACCGAGAACCGTTTGCGCGTCGTCCGCGGTGTCCCGCACGACGCGAGCGCGGACGGCGCATTCCCCGAAGTCAGCGCGCCGGAGTCCGCCGCGGTGTTGCGGGCCGCCGCGCGCAGCAGCACCCAGCCGCACAATGGGGGCGGCCACGCGCACGCCACCGACGAGGCGATCCTCAACGCCGCGAATTCCGTTGACGCGCAATGGGCGTCGGATTGGACCGTGCTCGCGGAGGTGCCCTTCGAATCCAGCCGCGGGTATTCGGCCGCGATCGGCGTGACCGGTGGAAACGGCGGGCCGATGCTGATGCTCAAAGGCGCGCCGGAGGAGGTTCTGCCGCGCTGCCGCTTCGCCGATGGGGACGCCGGCCCCGGCCACGCGGAGTCGTTGGTGTTGCGCCTGGCCGAGCAGGGGCTGCGCGTGCTGGCGGTGGCCCAGCGCCGGTGGGAGCACGGGACCAGCGAGGAGGACACCGACGTCGACGCCGTGGACGTCGCGGCGCACGACCTCGAGCTGATCGGCTACGTCGGCCTGGCCGACACGGCCCGCGCGTCGGCGCGGCCGCTGATCGAGGCGCTGGTGCAGGCGGGCCGGCGGGTCGTGCTGATCACCGGCGACCACCCGGTGACCGCCCGGGCGATCGCCCGGCAACTCGGGTTGCCCGCGGACGCGCGGGAGATCACCGGCGCCGAACTCGCCGCCTTCGGTGAGGAGGACCGCGCCAAGGTCGCCGCCGACGTCCAGGTCTTCGCCCGCGTCAGCCCCGAGCAGAAGGTGCAGATCGTCGCGGCGCTGCAGGACTGCGGGCAGGCGGTCGCCATGGTCGGCGACGGGGCCAACGACGCGGCCGCCATCCGGATCGCCGACGTGGGCATCGGGGTGAGCGGTCGCGGTTCGTCCGCCGCCCGCGGCGCCGCCGACATCGTGTTGACCGACAACGATCTGGGTGTGCTGCTCGACGCGCTGGTCGAGGGCCGCGGGATGTGGGGCGGGGTACGCGACGCGGTGAGCATTCTGGTCGGCGGCAACGTCGGCGAAGTGCTGTTCACCCTCATCGGGACCGCGCTGGGCACCGGCAGGGCGCCGGTGGGCACCCGCCAGTTGCTGCTGGTGAACCTGCTCACCGACATGTTCCCCGCGCTCGCGGTCGCGGTCACCCCGCAATACCCCGAGCCCGAAGAGGCCGAGGACGGCGTCGACCGCGATGCCGAGGAGCTGCATCGCGCGTTCCAGCTGGCGACGCTCTCCGGGCCCTCGCCCTCCCTCGACGCGCCGCTGATGCGGCAGATCGTCACCCGGGGCGCCGTCACGGCCGCGGGTGCGACGGCGGCCTGGGCCATCGGACGCTGGACTCCGGGCACCGAACGCCGCACCTCGACCATGGGGCTCACCGCGCTGGTGACCACCCAGCTCGCGCAGACCCTGCTGACGCGCCGCCACAGCCCGCTGGTGCTGGGCACGGCGCTGGGCAGCGCGGGCGTCCTGGTAGCCATCGTCCAAACCCCCGGCGTCAGCCACTTCTTCGGCTGCACACCGTTGGGCCCCGTCGCCTGGACCGGCGTCATCAGTGCCACTGCGGGCGCCACCGTCGTCTCGGTGCTGGCGCCCAACTGGCTGGCGCAGCGGGTGGCCGCGCTGGAACCGAAGCAGGACTGAGGCTTTCGCCGCTAGCCGGACAGCTCCTTGCGCACGACCTTGCCGGCCGGATTGCGCGGAATGGTGGCCACGAGGTTGATGTCGCGGGGCTGCTCGAATCGGGAGACCTTGCCCTTGAGGTACTCCCGCAGTGCCGCCTCATCGGTGTCGCTGCCCGGCCGCAAGACCACGAACGCGGCCAGTCGGTGGCCGAATTTCTCGTCGGGAACGCCGATGACCGCGTTGTCGGCGATGGCGGGGTGCTGGGCGAGCGCGTTCTCGACCGCGCGCGGGTAGACGTTCTCGCCGCCGGAGATGATCATGTCGTCCTCGCGGCCGACGATGTAGAGCCGGCCTTCGTTGTCGAGGTAGCCCATGTCGCCGGTGCTGGTCATGCCGTCGATCACCGTCTTGGCCCCGCCGCCGGTGTAGCCCTCGCTCGCCAGCTCGCCGCCGACGAAGATGCGGCCGGTGACGCGCGGGCCGACGGGCCTGCCGTTCTTGTCGAGGATGCGCACCGGGCAGCCGGCGACCGGCCGCCCGACGGTCTCCGGCGCTTCGCGCAACTCGGCCGGTGTCGCCAGGGCGCCGATGCCGACCTCGGTGGAACCGTAACCGTTGTAGAGGATGTCGCCGTAGGCGTCCATGAACCGCTGGCCAAGGGTGGGGTCGAGCCGGTCCCCGCTCGACATCACGACCCGCAGGTACGGCACCGGGTTGCGCGTACGCACCCGGTCGGGCAGGGCGAGGATGCGCGCGAGCACCACCGGCACCGCGGTGAACGCGTCGGCGCGATGCAGCGACGCCTGCGCGAGCGCCGCCTCGGCGTCGAAGTGACGATGGGTGAGCACCGTGCCGCCCAGGGCCACGGTGAGCATCAGCATGCCCAGCCCCAGCCCGTGAAACATGGGCATTGCCACCGAGATCCGCGAACCGGTGCGCAGGCCGGTGCGGTCGAGGATCGTCACCCACACGCCCACCGCCGAACGCAGCTGCGGCGAGCGGGGCACCCCCTTGGGGGTGCCGGTGGTGCCGGACGTGAGCAGGATGATCCGGCCCGGTGCGGCCACGTCGGGAAGCTCGTCGCCCTCCTCCGTGGTGGCCGTCGCCGGGTCGATCAGGGTGACTGATTCGTCGGCGGCGCGGACCCGCTCGCCGAACTCGTGGTCGGCGATCATCGCGGTGATCCGGTGGGCGCTCACCGCGGACGCCAGGGCGTCGCTGCGGAACTCCGTATTGACCAGGACCACGTCGGCACCCACCATTGCGGTGGCGAAGACGCCGGCGATGAAACCGCGTCCATTGCGGCACATGACGCCCACGGCGTCGCCGGGTCCGACACCGTCGCGGGACAACCGGCGCGCCAGCGAGTCGGTCGCGGACCGCAGCTCGCGGTAATCCCAAGCGCCATCGTCGTCGACGATCGCCGCCCGGTTGGGCCAGCGGGTCGCCGTCACCGCCAGCAGCGTGTACGGGTTGGTGCCGCCCCGCCGCGCCTCGCGGAGCACCCGCAGGGTCGCCAGGGGCGACGGCGGCGTCAGCAGTCGCGATCGCAGCAACGCCCGCGCCGCGGTGCCGACCACGCCCTCGTTGCTCATCGCCGGGCCTCCGCGCCGCCGGAATCGGAGAAGAACCGCCGGTACCACAGCCGGGCGGCGCGTTCGGCCGGGCCGGCCAACAGCACGGACGCCACCTCGGCGGGCAACACCCAGGGCGGTTCGTTGCTGCGCGGTCGCTCGATCACCGCTTTGGCGATCGCGTCGGCTGCTTGGTCCGCCGACATGCCCGGGAGCCGGCCCAGGACGGGCGTGGGTTCGATCATCCGTGTGCGCACCAGCGCGAAGTAGACGGAGGTGACGTCGACGCCGTCGGCGTGCAGCTCCGGGGCGACGCTGCGCAGCCAGCGGTCGAAGGCGCCTTTCGACGCCTGGTACGCGCCCCACTGCGGCCCCGGCACGACGCGCACGCCGACGCTGGACACGTTGACGATGTGCCCGCGGCCGCTTTCGCGCATGGCCGGCAGCAGCCCCAGCAGCAGCCGGATGGGCCCGAGATAGTTGATGTCGATGGTGCGCTGAAAGTCGTGCGGCCGGTCGTATTGGTGATGCAGCGAGCGGCGCAACGACTTTCCGGCGTTGCTGACCACGATGTCCAGCGCGCCGTGCTCCTCGGTGATCTCCTTGGTCAGCGCGCTGACGGCGGCTTCGTCGGTGAGGTCGGTCGGGTACGCGATCGCGCGTCCGCCGGCGGCGTTGATCGACGCCGCCAGGTCGGCCAGGCGCTCCTCGGACCGGGCGACCGCCAGCACGGTGGCTCCCCCGGCGGCCAACCGGCGCGCCGTCGCCTCACCGATCCCGTAGGAGGCGCCGGTAACCAGCGCGGTCTTACCAGTGACGGCGCTGCGCAACCTGTCGGGATCCGATACTCGCGCCGGATTGGCCACGTGGTCCGTGACCTTGTTGAGGGCCTGCACTATCACGTTCAACATCGCCGCTGCATCCACTCGAGCCGGATGTCGAGGATCGGCGGATGGCTTCACCGTGCACTCGACTCGTCATAGGTAGCAGACCACATCGCGGTTCGCCGGTGCGCCTCGCCCCGCCGTTGCGCCGTTCGCCGGCGCGGGCCCCGGGGCGGTGGGCGCCGCGCAGCCGGATGACCGACGCGCGCAAGCCATCTCGGCCCGGATACCGCGGGGTGGACGGTGTTGTGTGAATTCGCAGTAATTTCCCGGGTTTGACCTGTTTAGCGGGAAGCTTCTCTGGGCACAATTGCGGCATGATCGCACGTCAAATAGCTCGTTTTCTCGGTCCAGCAGTAGTAGCCGCGTCCGGCCTCAGCGCGTCGGCCATCACCGGCTCCCTCCTCCCTTCCGCCGCCGCCCAATGTCCGGACGTGCAGGTGGTGTTCGCCCGCGGCACCGGTGAAGCCCCCGGAGTCGGGCCCACCGGCCAGGCCTTCG